>JAVBUI010000232.1:0-2704 GCA_031555495.1 Victivallaceae bacterium
CCTTGCGGTCGCGTTCCGACTCGATGGTGCGCGTCGCCATGATCGCCGGAACCGAACAGCCGAAGCCGAGCACCAGCGGCACAAAGGAGCGGCCGTGGAGCCCGAATTTCCGCATCACGCCATCCATCACAAAGGCGGCGCGCGCCATATAGCCCGAGTCCTCCAGCAACGCGATTGCGAAGAAGAGAAAAAGGATATTGGGGAGAAACACCAGCACTCCCCCTACCCCGCCGATCACCCCGTCGATCAGGAGATTGCGCAGAAAGGGCATCGTTTCGTCGCTCCAGTGATCCTTGAGCGTATCGGCAATCCAGCCGAAAAAGTCCTCGATATACCCCATCAGCGGATCGGCGCAGGTGAAGGTGAAGTGAAACGTCAGGTAGATGATTACCAGAAAGAGCGGCAGCCCAAGGTATTTATTGGTCAGCACCAGGTCGATCCGGTCGGAGATTTCGCGCCGTTTCTCCTGTGTCATCGAAACCGCCTCGCGGCAGGCCCCCGCCAACATCGCGTAACGGCGGTCGGCGAGAAAAGTGTCGGCGACAATCGCGTGCTTTTGCCCGAGGTGGCGAATTTGCGTTTCCACCTCCTCATGCGCCCCCCGGAATTCCGGAAGGTTCCAGGCCGCGGCGTCGCGCTCGAGGAGTTTCACGGCGAAAAACCGGGCCGGGATATGGCGGAATTTCGCCGCTTTCAAGGTCTCGATTTTCGCCGCAACCGCCCCGATCGCGTCGTCGAAGTCCGCGCCGTAGGAGAGCATCGGCATGCCGTGGTTTTCGAGGTCGCGCAAGGTTTTGCCCAATTGGGTGCGCAACGGATCGACGCCGCCCGCCTTGCTCCCCACCGTCTGCACGATGGGAGAGCCGAAATAGCGCGAAAGCTTGCCGAGGTCGAAGGCCAACCCCTTCCGGGCCGCGTCGTCGCTCATGTTGAAGACCAGCAGCATCGGAATATGGAGTTCGGCCAGCTGCGTGGTCAAATACAAGCTCCGCTGCGGAATGGTCGAATCAACCACATTGAGCACAAGGTCGATCCCCGGCGCCGTCAGCTCCCGGAACGCGACCAGCTCCTCGGGCGAGTTGGACGAAAGCGAATAAATGCCGGGCAAATCGACCAGCTCGATTTCGCACTCGCCGAGCGCAAAGTGCCCGGACTTGCTCTCGACCGTCACCCCCGGATAGTTCCCGACATGCTGCCGGGCTCCGGTGAGCGCGTTGAAGATCGTGGTCTTGCCGCAATTGGGATTGCCCGCGAGGGCGATGCGGAATTTCTTTTTGCTCATTTCCGTTCCCCTTCCCGCATCACGATATGAGCCGCGTCGTCGCGGTGGAGCGCCATGCTCGACTCCAATACCTTCACCCGGATCAGTCCGCCGAAGGGCGCGTGGGCCTCGATCACGAGTTCCGTTCCGGGGATGATGCCGACGTCGGCGAACTTTTTGCTCCCGCGCATTTCAGGCATAATTTTGACGATGGTTCCCGTCGCGCCGACCGGAAGTTCGGCTAAGCTCTTATTTGGCATTTTTTTCCTCGCTTCCTCCGAAACTGCGCTCGGGATCGAGCCCGAACTGACGGTAACCGAAACGGTTGCTTTCACCGGCTTTTTTCAATTTATCCTCCGCCTTGGCAATCTCCGCCGACGGGACATCGCCCGCGCGGCTCGGAATGACCTCGGCCACGACCAGGAGCTGCGAACGCTTGGTCGATTCGCTCTCGGTCGAAAAAATCCAGCCGAGGAACGGAATGTCTTTCAAAATCGGAATCCCGCCGGAGACGCTGACCACGTCGCGCTTCTCGATGCCGCCGATCAGGAGCTTCGTCCCTTCATTGGAGATCATAAAGCTCGACTCCACCGCCGCGCCCTGCTGGATCCGCGCTTCGCCGTTGGACTTGTAGCCGATCAGCGAGCTGTTGGAGACTTTGACGTCAAGCGTGGTCGCTTTGGCGGAAATGGCGGGACGCAAGCTCAAGCGGAAACCGAACTCGGTCGAAGCGGTGGTGTTGATCTTGTTGCCCTTGAGCGCCGCAATGTTGGTCGAGGTGTCGAACTCCACCGGCGACGCGGTCCAGGTGTAGGTCCCGATGGCGTCGTCAGCCTCGGCGGTGTAGGAGATGACTTCGGCGTAGCTCGCCTTGATCGAAGTCCCGACATTCTGACCGTCGATCATGAAGGAGCCGTCTTTGACGGTCAGGAAATACTTTGCCTCCACGCTTTTGGCGGTCTTGAGGATCGTCACCGTGGCGGTCGCGCCGCCGACCGCGTCCGAGCCGAGGACCTTGACCGCTTTGCCGGACGAGGTCAGGGCGTTCAAGACATAAACCTCTTCGCTCTGCCAGCCCGCCACCGGTGTTTTGCCCTGCGGCGGCTCGGCGACGAAGGTCGATTCGGGAAGATAAATGTAGCTCTCCGTGAACTCCGAAGCCTCGATCGGCTCGGTCGTGGCAAGGAACACGGAATTGGTCTTTTCGAGTTCCGCCGTGACGCGGTTGCGGACAGTCAATTCGCAGCTGTGAACGACCTTTGCCTTGCCCTTGCTGGTCAGGAAGTCGACGTACTTGGTGTTCCACTTGGGGTTGAAATTGAAGTACTTGGTATCGCTCCAGCCGGTGCCGCGGGTCAGGCCGGAGCCGTCGGCGGCGTAGTTCTGCGCGAAACGCGCGCCGCCGTTGAAGAGGTCGATGCCGTCGTTATTTTTCCAGGCCTG
>JAVBUI010000081.1:0-9318 GCA_031555495.1 Victivallaceae bacterium
TGAGCCTTCTCCTTCTCCGCTGAAAATTCAACATAAACGGTCAGCGGAATGAAAAAGGAGTCTCCGGAACCGATTTCAGATACCGGCAGCTTCGCTCCCGGCGCGGCCTGCGATACGCCGACCGGACGGTTCAGCGTCAAGCGGGGCAGTTCCCGTGCCATGGCGAATACCTTCATCATCGGGCGCATGCTCGTCGGAGGGTCGGTTTGCGGCACATGGACGCTTTTGACACTGCGAAAATCATTGTCGCCGAAACGGACACGGTCGCCGGTTTGCACATGGGCTTCGGCGCGGTACTCGACGGTGGAGCCGTCGCCGCCGAGACGTTCGACCTCCAGCAGGGCATTGCGGGCGGAACGGTCGAATTCGACCCGCGAACCATTTTCCGCAGCGGTGACATCGACGATTTTCCAGCCGGAAACCGCGCCGTTGGCCTGCTCGATGAACATGATTTTCCCACGGCACGACCCCGGCAGCGGCGTGTTGACGGCAACTCCGGCGTTCTTTTCGGCGAAGAGGTCCGGATTCAGCCCGGCGGGGTTGTCCGACAACCGTCCGCGCACCGTGCCGCCGCAGGCGATTTCCCTTCCGCCGAAGCGGAAACGACTGCCGCCGACGCTGGTAAAACCGCGCCACGTTCCGTCCGGCTTCAGTGCCAGCAGCGCCGCTTCTCCATCGAAGGAGACCGTTTCGTGTCCGAGCCGGAGCGAGAGTTCACCCGCGCCGGTGCGCAGCAGCAGGAGATCGCTGCCCGCGTCATGCTCCACCCGTACGGCTACGCCGTTGCCGGCGACCGGCAGCCGCTCCGCCCGGATCGGGTCCGGCGCGGCGCCGGCCCGGTAACTTTCGAATATCGAGACGAAACGGCTTTGCAGCCCATTCTCCCCCGTCCTGCGGCGTACGATCTTTTTTACCGTGCGGCCTTGGTCTTTTTCCTTGACGTTGCGAACGCCGGGCGCATCGCCGCAATAGAGTGTCTCGTGTCCGTCCGGCAACAGCAGCGCGCGCAACACCGCCGCGCCGTCCGGCGAAGGAAAATTCCAGCGCAGCTCACCGGCTGCGTCCAAAGGCGATGACGACGGCGCGGCAATGTAAGCATAGCCCGCTTCCTTCCCCACCTCCAGCAATGCGGCCAGATCTGGTTTTTCGGACGGTTGAAGCTCCGGGGCGAGGATTTCCAGCGTTTCCGGCGGTCCGTATTTGGGTGCTTGCGCCTGTAGAAAATAGTCGTGACTCCGTCCGCCTTTGGCTTCAAAAACATCAAGCAGATAAGGCGTCCGGCCCGGTCGGGTATCGACCAGCATCACTGTGCGGCGCAACTCCGTGCCGGGCTCGGGATAAGCTCCGCGCGAAACCGCTTGCGTCACCGCCAACTGTGGCGATTCTCCCCACAGAACGGCGTCGCCGCGACTGCGGCTATGGTTGACGCCGTCGATCACCACCGTGTTGTGGGCCGCCGCGCCGCCGCGCCACCAAGCTTCGCGGATGGCGTCGGCCCGGTGCGCCGGGTACTCGGGCGCATTGAGCATAAGCATGTTTTCGCCCCAGTAAAGCAAACTGAGCATGTCGTTGTGCGAATGGCCGTCCAGGCCGCTTCCCCAGTTCAGGACGGCGGCGGCGACCCGTTCCTTCGGCCCCAGTCGCAGCGCGCCGACACCCCAGCCGGCGTGAAATGTACTTTCAAGAGCCGGTTTATCGCAGACCATATCGCCGTAATCGTCCCCGATCGGGATCGAACGGCCATCCGGGAAACTGATGGATTTATGTTCATTGAGCATGCGTTTCAGCACCGGTTCTCCAAGCAGGTCGGTTTTCGCAAACGCCCGGTAACCCCGCGCCGCCGCGTCGTAACCGGCCGGGTCGCCATAGCCCTTGATCGCGGCCGCGGTGGTGCCGATGCCGCGCACGAGCATCTGCTGGTAGGCGACCGTGCGTTCCCGCATCAGGCCGTCGCCGTACCAGAAATTGGCCAGCAGGTGTTCGAGCCCGTGGCGTCCCTCGATCATTTCATGCACCAGGTCGGCTCCGTTCAGCACCCGCGCTTTTCCCGAGGCGTCCGGCGCAAGATGATCGGTGAAGCGCCCTTCGGGAAAGGTTCGTCCCGCCTGGATGCAGTCGGCAAACGCCGCCCCCATCGGGTTGCCCATGCCGCCGAACTGGCGGATGAACGGCAATGTGATTTCGGAGATGATCTCCTCGAGGAGCGACCGGTAAATCCCGCGTTCTTCCGGCGTGATCTCAAGTTTCGAATCGGCGATGTCCCGGTAGGTCGCGCAGAACCAGTTGGGAATGACATAATCGCCGAAGTGCGTAATCCGCCCCCAGTTGCACATCCGCGGCTGCCCCGGCCGGTAAATGACGGCGCCGGAGACGTTGCAGATGTATTTCCGGTAATACTCCGAATAAGCCAGCATGGTGTCCAGCGCGCGGCGGGCGAGCTCGCGGTCCCGGTTGCGCTTGGCCAGCCGGGCCAGCACCCGCGCCCGGTGCATTGCATGGATGCTTTTGATATAACGGATTTCCGGCTTGATGAAAAAACAGTTGCCCGCGCCGTCCCGGTAATATTCGAACGCCATCCCTTCGAACCGGAGTTCACCGTTCGCCGGAAACGTCCGCTCCGACACCGTTGCGCCGCAGCCGCCGCAAACAAGTTCATCCGGCCGCTCCGCCGCCCACTTGAGCCGCCCCTCCTTCCGGCATTCGGGGCACTTCATATTGCGGACGGTGCCGTCCGGCAGCGCCGGCTGGGTATTGGTCAGGGTGAGGCAGCCGCCGGAGCGGTCGATGAAAAACGCGATCCACTCGCGGCTTCCCTCCGCCATTTCCGACGCGCCGCAAACAACCGCCGCCAGCAGCGTGGCAAAACATAAGACACTGATCCGCAAAAATATCCGGCTCATTTCATCACATCCTGGAACAACGCGGAGAAGGTGGCATCATCAGCTTTGGCCTCCTGTCCGAACGAACCGGCATGCAAATCGGCATACAGCACATTGCTCCGGTTGAAGTGCCGGAGATCCACCCGGGTGGCGTTGCCGATCCCCTTGATCAACGACGCCTGCCCGGTATAATAGTTGGCATTGCCGGGCGTGGGATTGTAGATCGAATCGGCCAACACCATGACCTTGCTTGGATATTTGAATTTGGAAAGTGAAAACAGCTGATAGGCAAACTCCATATTGCTGCCGTAATCGACGTAACGCGCCCCGGCCAGGTTCCTGACGTGATCACGTGCCGGACAGTAGAAAATTTTTGCGCCTTTGTGTCCGAGCCACGGATTGAACGAGGCGACCGAAGGATTGCGGCCGCCGAGATAGGGACTGGCCTGATACGCATAGTCCCGCGTCGTCATCGCCGTGCCGTCGAAAGTCAGCGGGAACA
This sequence comes from Victivallaceae bacterium, assembly GCA_031555495.1. Classification (GTDB taxonomy): domain Bacteria; phylum Verrucomicrobiota; class Lentisphaeria; order Victivallales; family Victivallaceae; genus JAVBUI01. The sequence goes on from JAVBUI010000081.1 coordinate 3,382, forward strand.
TATCTTTATGGTCGCCGGCATACAACGCGACGCCGGTGCCGATCTGCTTGATCTGCGAAGTGCAACTGGCGGTCCGCGCCTTCTCCCGCGCCTTGTTGAGCGACGGCAGCAGCATGGATGCCAGAATTGCGATGATCGCGATGACCACCAGAAGCTCAATCAAGGTAAATCGTCGGCTCAAACGATCAGCAAAGACATGGGAAACTCTCATTTCAATACCTCCTTTTGACGTAATAGTGCGTAAATCCGGTTCCATTTTCGTTTTGCGGCCTGTGAACCACACCCGCGCGGCGGCGAAACAGCCGCTCAGATGCTTCCGCCGGGTGCGAAAACAAGGCGGCTTCGGCCCAGCCGCTGCGGAGGCGCGTCCAACCGGATGCCTTTGCCGATTGCTCCGGCAAGCGCTTCTCCGTCTCCGAGAAAATCGATTTCCATGGCCGCCAGCCGCGGACGCAATAATTTTGCCGCCTGGATGTCGCCGATCCCGATGACGGCGGTATCTTCCGGAATCCGCCCGCCGCGCCGGAGCAGCGCCTGTGCGACGCCGGTGCCGAGGTTGTAATTACTGGCGGCAAAAACGGCGGTCCAGTCGGGGGCGTCCCGGTCGAATTGCTCCATCATGTATTGATAAGCGTCGTCGTTTTCGGCAATCGAGTAAATCCGGCGCTTATCGACCGCCAACCCTTTTTCGATCATCCAGTCGATGTAGCAGCGGGAACGTTCGCGGAAGACCTCGTTATCGATGGAAAGACAGGCGATCTTGCGATGCCCCGCTTCGTAAAGCCGGTCGAGCGTACGGAACACCAGCTCCCGCTCGTCGTAACAGAACTGGTTGAATTCTGGAAACTGATCCCCCGCCGAACTCGAACCGTAGAAAATCGACACGATCCCCCGCTGCGCCAGTTCCTCGCGATGCCGGTCCATGACCCGGGCGCAACGGAAAAAAATCACCGCCTGGAGTTTTTTGTAGATGATGTCGAGACAGGACGCATTGGCTTCAAAATCCTGGATAGAACAGTTGATCGACACCAGTCCCGCCTCCGCCGCCGTCTTCGACTCTCCCAATCCGAATGAAAACCGATTCAACTCGTCGCTCTGTGTCCGGGGATTGGGCGACACCACGAGCAGTTGTTTCACCTTGCTGGTCGGCGAAATGAAAATACCGCTGCGGTTCCGCCGGTAAATGACTCCGGCCGCTTCAAGGTTTTCCAGCGCCTGAATCACCGTGACCTGGCTGACCCCATACTGTTTTTTGAGCTGCTCGACCGTGAAAAAACGGTCGTGGGGACAGTACTCGCCCGATTCGATCGTCTGCTGCATGGCCAGTTCCAGAAATTTATTCTTCGGCAGGGAGGGAATTTTCATAATGACTCCTGATGCGATGTAATTTTTTCTATATCGATATAGAATGCATCCATATTATAGAAGAAAAATCTCCCGTTGTCAAGACCAGGGATGAAAAAATCGCCTTTTTTTTGTCTTTTCTGCAACTATGCGGGAAAAATGCGGACGGAATTGGCAAAAACGGCAATCAGGATGCACACTGAACGTCATACGACGGAGTGTATGAAAGAGGCCAAAAACGAAGAGCAAAGCCTCGCCAAGGCGCTTGACATCATCGAGGCCGTCGGCCGCGCCCAACGGCGCAAGTCGCCTCCGTCCTGCTATCTTTACAAGCTTGACTGGACACCAGTGTCGTGTCTACCGAAAATTTGTCACAAGATTGCGATTCCGGCTGGAGCCGGACTGACGGTCGGCAAACTTACGAGATCATGAACCCGGGATAGATGATTTCGGCGATCTGCGGCTCGGAGCTTTCGTACCGGCGGAAGAAGAGGTCGATCAGCCGTTCGATGATGAGTTCGCACTTGATATCGGCGTAGGCGCCGAGGCAGAGTTCCTGCGGCACGTGACTCAGGGAGATTAGCTCGTAATCCGTACCGCCCTTGCGCCCGCAGTCGTTCATGATGTCGGCAACCGGCTGGTTGAAAACAGTCGTCAAGGTGATGACCGCCGGTTTTTCACGGGAGGACAAGAGCGCGTTCCGCAACGTTTTGCTGAGCGCCGGATCTTCCGGCGATACGATCACTTCGCGGCAATCCCCGGCAGTGATTCCGTAGCATTCGAGCAACTGGAAAAATCCGATCCTCCGGCACCACGTATTTGCGATCCGCCCTTCTTCCCGGTTGGAAGCGATTAGGACCAGCCGCCGGCATTTTTGCCTGGCGAGGAAGAGTGCCGCCTGATCCATGACCGGGCGGAAATCGAGGTAAATCGAATCGGGGCAGGGGCGGTCGAAAGAAAGCAGCACGCAGGGCAAGCCGACGTCCCGGAGGCTTTGCAGAAGATCTTCCGGAACATATTCGCCGATGACGATAAAGCCGGAATAAGCTTTCAGCGCCTGTTCCCGGTCGCGTATGCCCGAAATCCAGAGCGATTGGGTTCCCTGGTTCAGGAGCGAGCGCTGAAGGTGATGGAGCATCCATTCGCGCCAGCGCGAATGGCGGAAAATCTCCATGCTCGGGCTCAGGATGCCGATCGGGAGGGGGAGTTCCGGCCGGCTTTTCCGGGGCAGGTCCGCTTTGACTTTGGTGCGCCGTCCCCGGGAAATTTCGAGCAGGCCCAGCTTGCCGAGGCCGCTGATGATTTTTCCGGCGGTTCCGGAGCTGATTTTGTGACGGCGCATCAGTTCGTCGACATTGGGAAAAAAGCTTCCGGGCGGCATTGTCCCGTTCCGGATTTTTCCGGCAAATTCTTCAATCAGAACAACTTTTTTCGTCCGGCGAAGTTTCTCCATAAAGGCTTGTCTCCACGCAAAAGATTGGGCTGTCGCATCTTCCTTTTTGTATATTTTACTGTCACATATACAAAAATCAAATCCCGGAAGTGGAAATAAACAAAAAATAAGCTTAAAAAACATTTGCGTTTTTCCGGGCAGGCTGATGTTTCCCCGGGGAAATGTCAACTGCGCGGTTTCGCACGGGTCGTGGGGGCGGTGTTCGCCGGGTCTTCCGGCCAGACGTGTTTTGGGTAGGCGGCGCGCATCTCCTTGCGGACGATCTGCCAGTTTTCGCGCCAGAAGCGCGGCAGGTCCGAGGTAATCTGGATCGGGCGGCGGGCGGGGGAGAGCAACTCCAGTTTGAGCGGGAGTTTCCCCGCGCCGAGCACCGGATGAATCTTCTGGCCATAGAGCTCCTGGACGCGGATTGCGAGCACCGGAACGTCGGAGCGGTAGTCAATTTTGATCATCGACCCGGTCGGCGCCTCGAAGCGTTCGGGAAATTCGCGGTCGAGGCGCGATCTTTGCTGATAATCGAGCGATTCCCGCACCAGATTCGCCCACGGCAGCCGCCGCAAGTCGGCGAAGGAGCGCGCTTCGGGATGGCGCGCAAGCAGCGTCTCAAGCGAAGAAATCAATCCTTCATCGCTCCAGTCCGGCCACCCGCCGCCGGAGACCGCCGCGGCGAAGCGAAGGCGGCGGCGGAAATTCTCCGCCGCTTCGCCGAGCTCGAGCACGTGAAGCCCGGTCGCGCGGACCGCTTCAGCGAGAATCCGGGCGCATTCGCCCGGCTCGGGCGATTCGACTGGAGCGCTTTTCAACACCAGGCTGCCGAGTCTGGTTTCGCGGACCGCCGCGACCCGTTCGCGCTCGCGGTCGAAGAAGATACGGTCGGATTCTTTAACGCGGGTCCCGAAATAGCGCCGGATGTCGCCCGGCTCCAGCGGCGCGGCCAATTGAACGCGGTTGCCGTTGAGCGCCGGAGCGACCAGGAATTCAGAACCGCAGAGGTCGTCTTCGGGGCGAAGCTCCACGCCTTTGCCGCCCGCGAGAAGGTAGTGGACGCCGAGCCGCGAACGCGTCCGGCCGATCCGGTCGGGGTAGGCGAAGCCGAGCAAAACGCCCGCCAAGCTGGTTTCCTGAACACGGAAGGCTTCGCCGAAGTGGCGCAGCAGCGAGTCGCGGATGGCGTTGTGCTGAAAATAGTCGCGGCTTTTGCGCCGCCACTCGGTCAAACGCCATTCTATGTCGGTGCCCGGCGCGCGCGGCAGGATGTCGCGCTCCTCGACCAGCGCCGCAAGTTCGGCGGCGAGCGGGGCATAGCCAAGTTTGGCGCCTTCGATCATCATCACCCCGAGCCGGGGATGGATGTTGAGCTTCGCCGCTTTGCGGCCGAGCTGCGTGAGGCGGCGGTTTTCATCGAGGATTTCGAGCTCCCGGAGCAATTCGACGCCGTTCGCCCAGGCCGCTTCCGGGACCGGGTTGAGCCAGCGGAGCCGATCCGGCGCAGCGCCCCAGGCGGTCAATTCGAGCACCAGAGGGGCGAGGTCGGCTTCGACGATTTCGGGCCTGGCGCTTTCAAACAAAGTCCGGTGGTCGAGCTCCGACCAGAGCCGGTAAACCGCGCCCGGCTCGAGCCGCCCGGCCCGTCCGGCCCGCTGAGTCGCCGAGGCGCGGGAGATGCGGCCGAGTTCCAGCCGGGAAATGCCGCAGTCGGGGAGAAAACGCATTTTGCGCTCAAGGCCGGTGTCGACGACCACGCGGACGCCTTCGATGGTGAGACTGCTTTCGGCGATGTTGGTCGCCAGCACCACCTTGCGGACGCCGGGGGGAGGAGGGGCGATGGCGCAATCCTGCTCGAATTTATCGAGCGCCCCGTAGAGCGGAGCGACGGTCAAGCCGGGCGAGGCAAGGTCGCTGAGCAACGCGGCGACTTCCGCGATTTCGCGTGCGCCGGGGAGGAAAACAAGGAGGCTCCCGTGCTCGCATTCGACGATCCGGCGCACCATCGCCGCGGTCCGAGAGGCGATGTCGCGCCCCTCGGGGAAGCCGTTGCCCCAGTGGACTTCGACCGGGAACGTCCGCCCTTCGCTCTTGACCACGGGAGCGCCGCCGAGCAGCGCGGAAACGCGTTCGCAGTCGAGCGTTGCGGACATGACGAGGAGCCGCAGATCGCCGCGCAGATTGTCGCGGATGTCGCAAGCGAGCGCCAGCGCAAGGTCGCCTGGGAGGTTGCGCTCGTGGAATTCGTCGAAGATCACGGTCCCGACGTCCCGGAGTTCCGGATCGTGCTGCATCAAATTGACCGCCATTCCCTCGGTTACGACTTCGATCCGGGTCCGGGCGCTGACTTTGACGTCGCCCCGGACGCGGTAGCCGACACTTTCGCCGACTTTCTCGCCGAGCATCGAGGCCATGCGGGCCGCCGCCGCGCGGGCGGCGACCCGGCGCGGCTCGAGGAGGAGAATCCGCCCCGGCGTCCCGAGCAGCGCGGGCGGCACCAGCGTGGTTTTGCCCGCGCCGGGCGGAGCCGAAAGCACGGCGGCGCCGCGCTTTTCAAGTTCGGCAATCAATTCCGGCAGTACTTGTGCTACCGGGAGCATTGTATTTTCGTTTTCCATGGCCGCATAAAATATCCCGCCGGAGGTGAAAAATCAATTAGAAAATACTGGAAATACTTGCGAAAGTGAAATTTCGGGCTATAGTACCGGATTAGGAAACTATCAAAATGTCCCCGAAGTGGGAGAAAACAGGAACTATCATGTCTTCGCTGCTTTTAAATGATGATTTGAGTTCGCTCGATTACGTCAAAATCGACTACTTGCGTTCGCTTCAGCTCGCCCGGTTGCAAAATATCGTGCGCCATGCATTTAATCGCGTCAAGCTCTTTCACGACCGGATGGAGGCGCTGAAGCTGACCCCGGATGACGTGAAATCCCTGGAAGACATCGCCAAACTGCCCTTCGCGACCAAAAACGATCTTCGCGATACTTATCCCTTCGGCCTTTTCGCCTGTCCGATGGACGAAATCGTCCGTCTTCACGCTTCCAGCGGCACGACCGGGAAACCGATTGTTGTCGCCTACAACGCCCACGACATCGACATGTGGGCCGAAGTGGTCAAGCGGAACCTTGCCTGCGTCGGGTTGACCCGCAAGG
>JAVBUI010000341.1:0-5146 GCA_031555495.1 Victivallaceae bacterium
AAGCGGAGGCCGTCAGGCCGGAGCGACCGTTCTCTCCGGGACATCACGGGTTTGGATTGCAGCGCTCCGACGCATGCGCGTCGTCGCTCGGGCCGGGCTCAGCGGCGGAACTGTGTTCCGCATCTTGAGCTGGGGGCTTCGCCCGGCGACGACGAGGCGCTGCCTCGTGCACCGCCAAAGGCTCCTCGCCTTTGGAATCCCGCCAGGGCCGAGGAGCCCTGGACCCGTCGCTCCCCGCAGGTGCGCTCCGCTCCCACTTGGGTCTGCGGCACGCTTTGTGCATTTTTGCTTTTTCGCGTTTCCCCACTGGACAAACAGCACAAATCGTGGCATTGTATCAATTATGCCAAGTATCAGAACCAAATATTTCATCTGCATCGCCGTCGCGATTTTCGCCGCCGGCTTCGCTTTGCGGCTGACCACGATCGGCGGAGCGCTCGAATACGACGAAATCTGGACGCTCGAATTTTATGCGTCCAAAAGCATCGGCGACATCTTTGCCGACCTGAGTTTGCCCAACAATCACCCGTTGAATTCGCTGCTGGTCAAGCTCACCGCAAGCGGAGAAAACAGCGTTTCGATCCGCCTCGGAGCTTTGCTGGCGGGCTTGCTGTCGATTCCGGCGGCGGGGTATCTCGCCTGGCTGATTTACCGGCGTCGCCGATCTGTGCTGTGGACGATGGCGGTGATTGCGCTCTCCGCGCCGCTGGCGGCTTATTCACAGCTCGCGCGCGGCTATTCTCTCCAATTCTTCCTCCTCACCGTCTTCGGCATCGGCGCCGCGCTGCTGTGGCGGGGGCAAAAGAAAATCATTGCCAATCTCGCCATCTCCCTCGGCGCGATCGGTTCGATCCTGACGTTGCCGACGTCGATCCTGAGTTTGTTCCCGGCGGCGCTCTGGACGGCCCTGTCGCTCGTCCGGCAAAAACGCTTCCGGGAGCTTGCCGCCTTTGCCGTTCCGGGCATTTTCGCTGCTTGCTGGTACGGCTTCAATTTCGCCCAATTCCGGGCCGGACAGCACTGGGGCGTCGAGTTCTCCTCGGCGGGCGGTTACTTCGGGTGGCTCGGAAATACCCTTTCGCTGCTCGGCGTTTATCCCCTGGCACTTGTCTTCGTCGTCATCGCCGCCTGGCGGGTGAACCGGATTTCGCTCTATCTTCTGCTGACCGGACTCCTGCCGCTCCTGGCCGCACCCGTCACCCGGGGCGGGCCGACGCGCGCCTACTTCGCGGCGATCGCTATCTGGGCGCTGCTGGCGGGAGGCGCGCTCGCCGCGCCGGAACTGGCGAAAAAACGGATTTTCAATGTGCTTTTCGCCCTCTTTCTCCTCTGGGGATGCGTCCAGGGCGTCAAGGAGTGGCGGGGCACCGATTATCACGCCCTTTTTGAGGCCGCCAGGGGGGAGCCGCAGCAGCGTTTCGTCGTCTATCCGGCCACCGAATCCAATCCGATGGCGTGGAACAACCGGCCGGACATCTACAAGGACTTCATCGCCCGGCTGCTCTGCCGCGACGGCGAACGCGAACTCCTGATGCTCCGCGGCTCCGGCGCGCTGAACGGCGTTGACGGCAACGGCGCGGAAAAACTCATCAAGCTTTCCGCGCCCGGCAAGCCGTACCGTCTCGAAGGCGCACCCGGCGAACTTTACCGGTTGCAGGAATTGCGCACCGCCCCCGCCGCCGGGGACACGGTCGTCGCGGTCATCCGCCCGATCCCGGAAGCGGCGATGGCGGCGGTCGCGGAGTATTTGAAAGTCTACGACTGGCTCAAGCTCAATTTCTTCCTGATCGTCGAATTCAAGCCGCAACAAACGCCGCTTCATTATTCGCTGCTGGCAACCCGGGTGGATAACCCGGCCAGACTCGACTGGGAGAAGTTATTGCGGGAAACCCGCGGCGCGGTAAGCTTTTACCTGGTGAGGCCGTAAGATGGCCAAAAAAGAACTTTCTCCGCTCGACCGAGCCTTTCGGCTGCTGGCGATCCGAGGCCACTCCGAAGCCGAGCTTGCCGCCAAACTGCGGCGCGCGCAAGTTTCCGACGCCGACATCGAGCGTGTAATCGCCGACTGCCGGAATTATGGTTTTCTCAACGACGAACTCTTCAGCGCCGACTGTGCCGAAATGCTTGCCGGGCGGGGATACGGGCAGGCCAAGATTAAACACGAGCTTCGCCGCCGGGGCGTGGGAGAGTTCGCCGAAGCGGCGGCCGAAGAGCTGCGGCCGGGCGAACTCGACCGGGCGACGGAGGCGGCGCGTTACAAACGAAAACTCCTGACGCGTGAAAACGATCCCCGGAAACTTTACGAAAAGGTCTGCCGTTTTCTGCTCTCGCGCGGCTTCTCCCCCTCGATCACCCGGGAAGCGTTCCGGCGCTCCGGAGAACCGGAAGAGTAGCCGACAAGGAGCGTGCCGCTGCCGTTCAAGATTCCGGAGCGAGAGCGTGTAGCGACCGCTCCGGCATCCCGAGGCAGACGTTCGGCCGACCGGCCGCGCCAGCGTCCACGCTTGACCAATTACCCAAACACCTCATCAGCCGACGGGATCGACACCGACGCGCCCGCCCGGCCGACCGCGATGCTGCCGGCGGCGACCGCGTACTGCATGGTTTCGCGGATGCCGAATCCGCGCAGCCGCGAAGCGATGAAGTAGCCGATGAAGGTATCCCCGGCGCTGGTGGTGTCGACCACTTCGACCTTCGGCGCCTCGACCCGGATCCGTTCTTCGCCGCGGACGTAGAGCGCGCCCGCGCCGCCGAGGGTCATCACGATTTCGGTATCGGGGAAGCGGCGGGCGAGGAGGTCGGCGACGGTGTGTTCATCGCCTTCGGCTCCGGCCAGTTGCGCGCCTTCGATTTCATTGACGATAAGGAGGTCGACAAGCTCCAGCGGGTAACCGGGCACCTCCGGGCCGCAGGGGGCTGGGTTGAAGGCGACGACGAGGCCGCGCTTTTTCGCTGCCGCGATCAGGAAGGGGAGATTGGAAATTTCATTCTGGAGCAGCAGCGTCGTTCCGGCGGGAACCTGGTTCAAAATGCCGTCGATATCCACTTCCCCGACTGCCTGATTGGCGCCGGGGACGAGGAGGATGGCGTTTTCTCCCGCGCGGTCGACCTGGATCACCGCGCAGCCGCTGGGGGCGTTTTCCCGGAGCACAAAGGTGGTGTCGACGCCGCTTTCATGAAGCGTTTTGAGCAGGAAATCTCCGTCCGGGCCGATTTTCCCGGCGTGCGCGGTTTTGACTCCGGCCCGGGCGAGGGCGATGGACTGGTTGAGCCCCTTGCCCCCGGCGAAAATGGAATAGCTGTCGCTTGAAAGCGTTTCTCCGGGGCGGACGAAGTGCGGGACTCCATAGACATGGTCGATATTGAGGGAGCCGAAATTCAGGACTTCAAATGATTTCACAATAGAGACCCTTTGTGTGGATTGCGTTATGCTGTACTATACTGTCGAAATAACGAACCGCAAGCGGAATTCGGGTTGAAATTTTCGATCGTGCCGTTACAGTAGTGTTATGCCATAAAAAAAGGGGATTTCAATATGACCGGTTCTCAATTTCTCTCTTTTCTGAAAGACACTTCGGCGCTCGATGTGGTGATCGATTCGGATACCGGGAACGAGACGGACGATCAGTTTGCGATCGTCTACGCGCTTTTGCACCCGGAGCGGCTCCGGATCAAGGGGCTGATTTCGGCGCCGTTTCTGCATTACCGGGTGCTTTCGCCGGAGGAGGGGGAGTTCGTGAGCTTCCTTGAACAGCAGTGGATTCTCTCCTATTTCCCGAAGCGCTCGATTCCAATCTGGCGTGGCGCTTCGGCGGTGCTTGCCGGCTCGAAAGCCGAACGCTGCGAAGGCGCGGTCAAACTGGTCGAGCTCTCGCGCAAGTACAGCAAAGAACGCCCGCTTTTGATCATCGGCATCGCCGGATTGACTGATATCGCTCTGGCGCTGAGGCTTGATCCCGGTTTGGCGGAGCGCGCCGTATTGCTCTGGCTCGGCGGACAGCTCTACGACCGCGATCCGGGTGAATTCAATCTGCTGCAGGACCCCGAAGCAACGAAAGAGGTCTTCGATTCGGCTTTGCCGATCATTGCGTTCCCCTGCGCCGACGTGGCGCAGGCGTTGACGCTGACCGCCGCCCAGGCGAAGGAGCTGGTCGGCGAGTCCGGCGTCGGAGAATTTCTGCTCCACCGCTTCCGGCGGCAGCTGATTTCGGGATGGGGGGAGAATTTTCCGCCTGAGACGACGCTCTCGATCTGGGACGTTGCGCCCTTCGCCTGGCTGGTCAATCCAGAGTGGGCGGTGATGACCGAATGCATGAGGCAGCGGCTTGAAACCGACCCGGTGCGGCGCGGAGATTTCACCGGCCGCGTCGACCTCGTCGCCCAGAAACTCGACCGCGAAAGCATCTTTGCCGACTTCGCTTCGCGTATCGGCCGGAAGTAATACATCCGAAAAATACGCGCAAGAACGCAAAATAACTTGATTTTGAGGCGTTTTGGAGGTATATTTCCTTGATACAACAAGGAGATATCTTAAGATGACTTTTATTGAAAAACTCAACCGGGCCTGGCGCGAAAACAATTCGATGGTTTGCGTCGGGCTCGATCCCGACCGCGACAAGCTTCCCGAAGCGGTGCGCGGCGAAAAATATCCGATTTTCGCCTTCAACCGCGCGATCATCGACGCCACGCGCGACAGCGTCTGCGCCTACAAGCCCCAGGCGGCCTATTACGCCGGGCAGGACGCCGACGGCGAGCTGGCGATGACGATCGACTACATTCTCGAGACCTGCCCGGAAATCCCGGTCATCCTCGACGTCAAGCGCGGCGACATCGGTCCGACGGCGCAGATGTACGCGCTCGAGGCCTTCCGCCGCTACCGCGCCGACGCGGTGACGCTCAACCCCTACATGGGCTTCGACACCTTGAAGCCGTTCCTCGATCACGCCGACAAGGGGGTCTTCATCCTCTGCCGGACCTCGAACCCGAGCTCGGGCGATTTGCAGAACCTAGTGTCGTGTCAACCGAAAATTTGTAACAAGACGGAGACGACTTGCGCAAAGCCGCCGTGTGTCGATGACGCTGGCCGATGCGGGCATCGGACAAGTCACCGACACGCGGCGGAATGCGCAATCGTCCCGCCGCAAGG
>JAVBUI010000279.1:0-4062 GCA_031555495.1 Victivallaceae bacterium
CTGTGGGGGGGGGGGGCGGCGGCCCGGGTGTTTGTTTTTTTCCTGCAGCGCCCCTTTTGGGCCCGGGCGGGGGGCGGCGGCCGCCGCCGCCACTCCCGCGATGCCGCCTCCGGCGACGACTACATCATAACGGCAGGAAAACATTTAACACTCCTCCGGTTTTTATTCTTGCGGCCCGCAGCCGATGTTGCGGCGGTAGACCGACTGGATGACGCCCAGCGTCGCCATGCCGGTCATCACAAACGACCCGCCATAGCTGATGAACGGCAGCGGCACCCCGGTCACGGGGGTGATGCCGATGCTCATCCCGATGTTGATGAAGCAGTGCGTGAAAATCATCGTCACCACCCCGATCGCCAGATAACGTCCGAAGGGCTCCTCGCAGAGAACCGCCGTGCGGATCAGCGAATAGAATAACAGAATATAACATGATAAAAGTACGAGGCAACCCAGAAAACCGGTTTCTTCGGCGATTACCGCGAAAATAAAGTCGTTGTTGGGGACCGACTGAGGCAGGAAGCCGAGGAGGTTCTGGGTGCCGTGCCCGATTCCTTTGCCGGTCATGCCGCCGGTGCCGACCGCCAGCTTGGCCTGAAACTGGTTGTAGCCGCGATGCTGGAGGTCGCGCTCGGGGTCAAGGAAGGTCAGGATGCGGTCGCGCTGGTAGTCTTTGAGGAGCGGGCGGATGCCGGCGTAGACGATTTCGCTTTCGCCCTGTTTGTCGGCGACGGTGCGCGGCCAGAATTCATTGGCGAGGAGGGCGCAGAAGCACAGCAGCGCAAGGCCGATCGTCCAGCTGAGGATTTTCCAGCGCAGCCCGGCGACGAAGATGATGGCGAGACTGGTCGGAGCCAGGATCAGCGCGCTCCCCAGGTCGGGCTGGCGGGCGATCAGGTAAAATGGAATCGCCACTACGATTCCCGCGACGACGATGCCGAGAAGCTGGCCGTAACGGCGGCGGCTTCCCTCTTCGTCGATCGAAAACATCCGGCTCGAGAAGAGTCCGGCCAAGATCATGATCACCGCCACCTTGGTCGGCTCCGACGGCTGAAGCCGGAAGCCGATGCCGGGAATGTTGATCCAGCGCTGGGCCCCGTAGACGGAGACGCCGATCATGAAAACCATGCACAAGAGAGCAATGCAGCCCAGGTAGAAGACCGCCGACGGCACCAGCAGCCGCCGGTAGTCGATCAGGGAGAAAAAGAGATAGGCCGCGAAGCCGCAGCCGATCCATTGGAACTGCTTGAGGTAAACCGTCTCCGCGCCCGGGCTGCCGATCTGCTGCCCGGTCGAGTAGATAAAAATCACCCCGATCGATAGCAGAAGCACCATGGCGAGGCTCTGGACGTAATCGAAACTGCCGAGGAAACGCATCAGCATTCCCGGCTCTCCGCGTCGCGCGGAATACGATTTTCCCGGCGTACCCGGCACGGTGGCGCGCCTCAGACTTCGAAGGTCTGGTCGCGACGGGGGCCGACCGAAACAATCGCGATTTCGGCGTCGACCAGGGCGGCGATGCGCTTGAGGTACAATTGCGCGTTCACGGGAAGTTTATCCCAGCTCGTGACGTTTTCGGTGCTGCATTGCCAGCCGTCCATCCATTCGAGGACGGGTTTGGCTTTTTCGAGCGCTTCGGCCGAGGCGGGGAAATTCTTGACGACCGCGCCGTCGATTTCGTAGGCGACGCAGATCCCGAGCTTCGGCAGGCCGTCGAGGACGTCGAGCTTGGTGATCGCGAGCTTGTTGACGCCGTTGATCATGCAGGAATAACCGGAGGCAACCGCGTCGAACCAGCCGCAGCGGCGCGGCCGGCCGGTGGTGGCGCCGTATTCACGGCCGACCTTGCGCAGTTCCTCGCCGCAGGCGTCGAGCAATTCGGAGGGGAAGGGGCCTTCGCCGACGCGGGTGGTGTAAGCCTTGAGAACGCCCCAGACGTCGCCGATATAACGGGGAGCGATGCCGGCGCCGGTACAGGCGCCGCCGCTGGTGGTGTTGCTGCTGGTCACAAAGGGATAGGTCCCGTGGTCGATGTCGAGGAGGCCGCCCTGGGCGCCTTCGCAGAGGACTTTTTTGCCCGCCTTGATCGCGTCGTTGACCGAGACCACGGTGTCGGCGACGAAGGGCGCGAGGTAACTGGCGGCTTCGGCGACTTTGCGGTATTCGGCGTCGACGTCGATGGGATCGATGCCGGCTTCGACGAAGAGTTTATTGTAGTGGACCGCCTGTTCGCGGAACAGTTTCTCCAGCACCGCGGGCTCGGTCAGCGTGATGCCGCGGACGCCGCAGCGGTCGGCTTTGTCGGCGTAGGCCGGGCCGATGCCGCGCTTGGTGGTGCCGATCTTCTGCGTAGCTCCCGCTTCCTTGAGCGCGTCGGCGCGCTTGTGGTATTCAAAAATCAAATGTGCGCGGTTGGACAGCTCGATCGTCGAAATGTCGATGTTCCGGGCGGCGAGGTCGCGCATTTCCGTCATCAGCGCCACCGGGTCGACCACCAGGCCGTTGCCGATGACGCACTTGACGCCGGGGCGGAAGATGCCGGAGGGAACCAGGTGAAGGACATATTTTTCTTCGCCGATTTCAACCGTGTGGCCTGCGTTGTTGCCGCCCTGAAAGCGGACGACCATATCGACGTCGCGGGTCAGGACGTCGATCAGTTTTCCCTTACCTTCGTCACCCCACTGGGTGCCCACCAGAATATCAACCGGCATTTTTCATTCCCTGTCGTTTTTGCGTATCTGTTTATCATAACGGCAACTGCTTAAAGTAGCATTTCAACGCGTTTTTTTCAACCCCTGCTTCGTGTTTTCTTCGAAGTCCGGCGTTGTCAGCGAATTGCGCCGGTAGCGCCCCGGCGTGATGCCGGTCAGCCGGCGGAAGACCCGGTTGAAATAGAATTCGTTGGCGAAGCCGGTCATGGTCGCGATTTCGGCGAGCGAGAGATCTTCATTTTTGAGCAGAGTTTCGGCCTTGCGGATGCGCTCGCGGCGCAGGAGGTCGTGCATGCTCAGCGCAAAAAACTCCTTGACCAGATGGCTGGTTCTGGAAACCGATAAATTGAGGTGCCGCGCCAGGTCGCCGAGGCCGATGTCGCGGTGGGAATTGCGGTGGATGAATTCGACGATGACTTTCTGGCGGCCGCTGTGGGGCAGGGCGATCCGGTCCTGCTGGCGGCGGTATAAATAGAGCACCGCCATGATCAGCATCCGGGCCTGGTGAAGAAGGTCGGCTTTGCGTTCGGCGGTCAACGGCGCCAGACCGGCAAGGAGCGCGCGGTATTCGGGATCATCCAGCGCGCCGCCGGAGCCGTCGTGGCCCCGGAATGCGCCGATGTACATGGTGGCGAGCAGTTGTTTGCGGTCGTAGATCGGGATCACCAGTTCCGACAAATGTTTCCAGCAGCTTCCGATGTAAGGCTGGTCGGTCAGGCTCGAAAGCTCGAGGATCCGTTGTTTGCAGTGTCTCACGCAATTGTGGTTGAAGTCCGGCTCCTCGTTGCGCCGCCAGCGGCAGACCGGGGCGCGGTGCAAGGTCCGGTTGACGAAAAAAGGCTTCCGGTCGGAGGTCACCAGGAACCCCCAGTGATCGTGAATGGCGATATGGCAGCCGTTGCGGCGCTCGAAATCGCTGAGCGCCCGTTCCAGGAATGTATCGATTTCTTCGGCGGGTCCCATTTTGCCTCCTCTTCGCCGTCGCCGGTCCGTCCGGCGCTTTTACAAAATATTCCTGTTTTCGGCAAAAGACAACTTATAAATTGCGTTTTTTTATTGATTTTAGCAGATTAAGATAAAAAAACAGCCGTTTCGTGATGGCTTTTTCTCTTGAAATGCATTATAATCATATCCGGAACAAAAATCAACACTTCTGGAATCGACAGCATGATGAAACAATACGATGTGATAATCGCCGGAGCGGGGCTTGCCGGATGTGCCGCCGCGCTGGCCGCCGCTGCTTGCGGCTGCCGCGTGCTGCTCCTCGAGCAGTCGTCCGGCCCCGGCGGGGTCGCGGTCGACGGCGGCTGCCCGGCGATGATGGGGTTCAGTGAAAACGGCCGCCAGATCTCCG
>JAVBUI010000385.1:0-2633 GCA_031555495.1 Victivallaceae bacterium
GCAGGAACAGTTACCCAAGGCCTGGGGCCCGGCGCAGCGCGAACTCCGCGTCCAGTTCCTCGACAAAGCCGAGTTCCAGAAACAGATCATCGAGTCCTCCAACGACGACGCGATGGCGATCGCCGCCACGCTTCAGGGAGCGCTCTTCCTCAATCCCGGCGAACGCCAGAGCCTGCTGGTCAAGCTTTCGCGGCATTCGACGGAGCTTCGCGACTACATCGATAACGGCGCCGGCCAGCGCATCCTCAACGCCGGCTTGACCGCCGCCGACAAGAAGGTCGAAGTGCCCAAGAACAATGAGCCGAACTTCACCTCGATCCGTTCCCATGAGCGTCTGCTCCAGGAGCTCGACGACATCATCAACCGCCACGTGCCCGAAAACCGCGAAGCGCTTAAAATCGCCCGCGCCCACGGCGACTTCCGCGAAAACGCCGAATTCGACGCCGCCAAGGAACGCCGCAACTTCCTGACCCACCGCCGCAACGAACTCGAGCGCGAACTGACCCGCATCCAGCCGGTTTCGTTCAAGCGCGTCAAGCTCGAAGACTTCGCCGTGATCGGCTGCCGGGTCGACCTCGAAAACGACGGCGAAATCTCCACCTACTACCTCCTCGGCGCCTGGGACGGGAACCCGGAGAAGAACTATCTCTCGTACCGCACCCGACTCGGCCAGTCCCTGCTGAACCGCCAGGTCGGCGAAGTGATCACGATGCCGAACGGCAGCGAACGCAAGATCGCCGCGATCAAGCCGCTGCCGCCGGAAATCCTCTCAGAGATGGAATAAGGCGCTCCCATGCCGCACGAACCGGAAAAATTGCTGCTCTGTCTCAGCGGACGGGCTGAAAAATGGCAAAAAGCCGTCAGTTACCGCCAGGTCCAATGCGACCGAGGACGAACGGTATCGGCGGTGCGTTACAATTTCCCGGCGGCGACGGCGGCAGCGCAATCGCTCAGGATCGCATTTTTCTCCGACCTTCACTTCAGCAACGCCAATAACCTGTCGGCAGTGATCGCCGAAACGGCGGACCACATCGACGGCTTCAAACCGCACTATCTGATCTCAGGCGGCGACCTTGCGGGATACGTGACTGAACTCGACGCCCTCCCCTCGGTACTCGGCGAATTCCGCCACCTCGCCCCGGTGCGGCTGGCGATCCCGGGCAACTGGGAGGGGCAAAAAGGCTGGCTCCCGCACGATTACTGGCGCAAGCTCTACGCGGAAAGCGGCTTCCGGTGGCTCGACAACGAGTTTTTTCAGGACGACCACCTGACCTTCTACGGCGCGACCGACCCGTCCGGGGGCAAGCTCCAGGCGCCCTGCTGGCCGGACGTAAAGGGCCAGCGGATTCTCCTGGCCCACCGGCCCGATACCGTGCTCGCTTTCGACAGCCGGAAGCTTCCCGACGCGCTGCCGACGTTGTCGCTCTGCGGACACACCCACGGCGGCCAGATCCGGCTGCCGTTCCTGGGCCCCCTTGCGAGCGCGTCGACGTACGGAAAATTCTTCGACTACGGCGTCTTCGAGCATCGCGCCAAGGACTGCAAAATGGTCATCTCCTCCGGCCTCAACCACCGCTCGTTCCCCTTCCGTTTCAACTGCCGCCGCGAAGTGCTGCTGATCACATTGGTTTGATTTTTGCCCAAAAGACAAAATAGAGCAATTTATCACAAAAGGCGAGAAGAAAAAAGCGAATTGATGCGCTAAACTATAGAGCAATCATTATTAATTTAAAGGAAACTCGAAGATGGAATTAACCGGCATCGAGCGCATTTCCCGTCAATTGAAGCATCAATCCGTGGACCGGGTCGGCTGTATGGAGAGCTTCTGGTCACAAACCGCGCAGCACTGGGTCGACCAGGGCAAGATGCCCCCCGGAGCCGATCCGGCGGAGCATTTCAAGCTCGACATGCGGACCAGCTGGGCTTTCAACCTCAAAATTGATTATCGCAAAGCCGACGAATTGATCGACGAAGACGCCGACACCCAGACGTTCCTCGACGGCAACGGCGCCAAACTCCGCCGCCACAAAGCGCACGCCTCCACCCCCGAGCACATCGGCTACGCCATCGCCGACCGCGCCGACTGGGAGGAAAAGGCCAAACGGTTCCTGACCCCGAATCCCGAGCGGATCAACCTTGAAGGCTACATCGCAGCGCGCCGTCGCGCCGCCGACGCCAACGCCTTTTTCTGTTGGGCCGGGGTCAACGTCTTCGAAGCGATCCACCCCATTGCGGGCCACGAAAATATGCTTATGGGCATGGCCCTCGACCCCGACTGGGTCCGTGAAATGGCCGATGTCTACGCCGATCTCCTGATCGGACTGATGGAGGAGCTCTTTGCGCGCGGCGGCAAGCCGGACGGCATCTGGTTCTTCGAGGACATGGGCTTCAAGGGACGGCCCTTCATGTCGCCCGACATGTACGCCGAGCTGATCCAGCCCGCCCACAAGCGGACGATCGACTTCGCCCACAGTCACAATCTTCCGGTAATCATGCACTCCTGCGGCTTCGTCGAGCCGCTGCTGCCGGGCATGGTCGAGGCGGGGATCGACTGTTTGCAGGCGATCGAGGTCAAAGCGGGCATGGACGTGTTGAAAATCCAGCGCGACTTCGGCGACAAAATCGCGCTGATG
>JAVBUI010000093.1:0-13811 GCA_031555495.1 Victivallaceae bacterium
GCTCAGCGGCGGAACTGCGTTCCGCATCGTGAGCTGGGGGCTTCGCCCGGCGACGACGAGGCGCCGCCTCGTACTCCGCCAAAGGGTTGTGCACCCTTTGGATTCCGCACCAGGGCCTCGCGGCCCTGGACCCGTCGGACCGCGCAGGTTGGCGACCCTCCCCACATGGGTTTGGGCACCCCCCCGCCCCCACGCGGGCCCAACCAGATCGGCTCTCCGGTCTGGAGCATCTGCTCCACCGCCGCATTCACCGCCGCATCGGCGTTCTTCTCCCGCTTGACCAACTCCGCCTCAATTGTCTTCACCCCCTGCTTCATACTCTCCAGATGACGGCGCGACTCCTCCAGACGGCGATTGAAGTCCTCGCGGACAAAAGCGGCAAGTTGCACCTTCAACGCCTCCTTCTCCTTGTCGGACGCCTTGCGGTACGATTCAATCAGCTTCCTGAGCTGCAATTCACGAGCCTCTTCCTTTTTGCGGAACTCCTCAGCCTTCTGCTGCATCTTCTTGCGGAACGCCTCCTGATCGCGCGACTGAAGCTCCGTCAACTCCTTGCGCTCCGCTTCATCCAATTGCGAAAAAGCCCGCCAGAACATCCGCCCGGAACGGTCGTCACGACGCGCCCCCGGCCCACCCGGCGGTGGTTGCGGCGGTGGAGCCGCCTCTTCCGCCATCACCGCGAACCCGGCAAGCAATGCCCCAAGAAAAATCA
Source organism: Victivallaceae bacterium (assembly GCA_031555495.1). Taxonomy (GTDB): domain Bacteria; phylum Verrucomicrobiota; class Lentisphaeria; order Victivallales; family Victivallaceae; genus JAVBUI01. The sequence goes on from JAVBUI010000093.1 coordinate 713, forward strand.
ATTTACGCATATCTCACTATCTCCTATGTCCCCAAGACGCTTTACGCCGTCCATATTCCTTATTTGCACCGGCATGCCCGATTGTTGAACGGTCGTTCCGACCCGACTTGCCGCCCCGGGCCGAGAGAGCGTCAGCGACCGGCCCGCTATCCCGAGGCCGACGTTCGGCCGCCTAGTGCCACTGGTTCATCGTCAGCTGGCGCGAACTGAGCTCCGATGTAAGATTGTACGATTCCTGCTCGAGCTTCGACCAGTCCAACAGCGCCAGCATCTCTTCGTTCCCCGCGGCCTGCTGCGGCTCGCCCTGGCGGAACTGGAAAATCCCGAACACCAACAACAACGCGGCGGCCGCCGCAAACGGCGAAAAACGCCGCAGCAGCCGCGCACGGCGCCGCGCCGTCCCGGCCTTCCTCGCCGCAGCCAGAATCTCCCGGGTCAACGCGGTCGGGACTTCGGAACCGGGCAACGCAATGCCGCCCCTGAATTCCATTCCGGTTTCATGCCGCAAGTCTCCTGCAACTGTCTTTTTCATGGCAGGATTCCTCCTTTGTCGATATTTCGCAAATAGTTTTTCAAATTTTTCAATGCGTACTGCATCCGGGCCAGCGCGGTGTTGATCGAACACTGCTGGATCTCCGCAATCTCCTTGAACGGCAGCTCGTCGTTGCGCAGTAAAAACACTTCGCGCTGTTCAAACGGCAACGACTGAAGCGCTTCGCCGATCACGCCTTTGAGCTCGTCCTCGTCAATCACCCGCCACGGCTCCTCGCCCGGCGGCGCTTCGCACTCCGGCGCCTCCTCGCGGTCCAGCTCGATCACAAACCGCTCCTTGCGGGTCCGGCGCATCCGGTCGATCATCAGATTGTGCCCGATCCGGAAGAGCCAGGCCGAGAAATACCCCTGTTCGCGGTACTTCGGCAACCGGGCGATCACCCGCAGCCAGGTCTGCTGAAAAAGATCGTCGACCTCCGCTCCCCGACCGGGCAGAAGATTGTTGAGGTACCCGTACAGCCGCTTGTGATGGCGGAAGTACAACACCTCGAAATCAGCCTCATTGCCGGCCAGGTAGCCTTGTATCAAATCGAAATCGCTGAGTTCTTCCACAGGATCAATTCCGTTCTTTACTAAGTAAAACGCAGCTTCGCGTCAAAAATTGCAACTCTCGATAATAATATAACATAGCTTTTTTCTTTTTCGTTCTTCCGGGCTTGAAAACTTGATAAATTTTGCAGACGGAACTTGAAAAAAACGACTCCCGGCAGTAATTTTGGTTGCATACTTATGCGGCGAACCGGCAAGGGGCCGAAATACGGAGTTGCCATGAATCGGGAAGATCCTGATAAAACCATGATAATCAATCGGAAAGAACAACCCGACAGAGCCATGACAATCAATCGGGAGGAGCCCGGTGAAGCCATGACGGTCAATCATGCCGACCCGGATGACGACACTGCCACCCGGATGATCCCCCGGCAGCGGACCGGCGAAATCGTCGCGCGCAAAACCTCGGGGGCGCTCGCCACCGTGTGGGGAATTTCACGCTCGTTTTTCGGCAGGCGACGCGACATTACCCGGGAAATCCGCCTCAGCGGCACCCCGACCTCAAGCCGTCATATCACCGGCGACCCGCTCGAGGACACCTCCGACGACAAGCTCAATTTAGTGGAAATCGAAGCCGTTTACGAGCAGCTCGAGCCCTTCTGCGAAGGCGGGCAAGGCATCATCGCCAAAGCCACCGACAGGACGCTCCGCCGCCAGGTCGTCATCAAGAGCCTCAAAAAAGAGTTCCTCAATGCCGCCGAGGCGCGCAAGAGCTTCCTCACCGAAGCCAAAGTCACCGCCCAGCTCGACCATCCGGCGATCGTTCCCATTTACACGCTCAACGGCGACGCCGACAACGGGCTCCATTTGTCGATGAAGCTGATCAACGGCATGACCCTCTTGGATTATCTCGAGCGGATCCGCGCCAACTACGAACGCGACGGCATCAACCGCTACAATGAACCGAAGGCAATCGTCAGCCGGCTCGAACTCTTCACGCGTATCTGCGAGGCGATGAGCTACGCCCACAGCCGCAACATCATGCACTGCGACCTCAAGCCGGAAAACGTGATGATCGGCGAATACCGCGAAACCTACATCATGGACTGGGGCATCGCCAGCCATATCAAAAAAAACGCCGAAGAGGTGAAGGAAGCCGTCTCCGGCCGCGTAGCGGGCACGCCGCGCTATCTCGCCCCGGAAGTGCTGCGCGGCAAGCGAGACCAGCGCGCCGACATTTATGCGCTCGGCATCATCCTCTTTGAAATCGTATTCCTCAAAATCGCCTTCTCGGGCGATACCGAAAAAGAGGTACTCCAGCGAGTCGGGAACGGCAAAATCGAGTCTTTCGAGCACCAATTCGGCACCCGCGTCGACACCGACCTCAAAGCAATCATCTGGAAAGCCGTTTCACTCTCCCCCGCCAACCGCTACAGCTCGGTCGAAGCGATGCTGGAGGACCTGAGGCGCTATCTGCGGGGCGAAGAGATCTCCGCCAATCCCGACCGCTGGGCGACCAAAATCATCCGCTGGGGCGGACGGCACCGCAAAGCGATGCTGACGCTGACGCTCCTTGGACTTTTCGCCGGGATTTTCGGGGTGGCGATGGCGTTTTACCAGGCAATGACGCAGGCGATCGAGAGCCGCAAGCTCTCGACCGCGGTCGGAGTCGCCTACAGCCGCTGCGCTGATTCCGCGAATCAGATTTCGATGGAGTTCCTTCGCCTCGAGCGGGCGCTTGATTCGATCAATTCGCAAGCGTTGGTCCGGCTTGACACGCGGGTGACGCCGATGGGCGGCGAAAAGGGGGGCATTCCGCTTTTTTCGGTCTACGCCTCGGCGAACACCCGGCCGAAAAGCGCGTTTTTCTCGGCGAGCTACAACCAATGGATCGACCCCGGGAACATGAGTTACCATGCCCCGGCTGGACAGGAGGACGCCGGCGGCCCCGAATTCATCCGCCTCGCGCCGCTGGTCGAAAAGATGCGCGACCTCTGGATCAACAGCGACCGCCCCGACGGCAGTCTGCCGCCCGACGAGGACACCGAGCTCAAGCGGGCACAGGACATCGGCAAAACCATTCTCTGGATTTACATCGCCCTGCCCAATGGGCTGCAGTTCTGCTATCCCGGCAACGGCTCGTATTCGGAAGATTACGATTCGCGCAAGCGTTCCTGGTATCTCGACGCCGCCCGCGGGGAAGGCAGCGCGGTCTGGAGCGATCCTTATTTCGACACCGGAGTGGAGGGAAATTCGCTGGTGATGACCTGTTCGCAGCAGATGATCGCCAACGGCAAGCTGTACGGGGTCGCCGCGGTCGACGTTTCGATCGACCGGGTGGTCAAGATCATGAAGCAGCATGGGAACAAGGAAGATTTCGTGCTGAAGAAGATGCTGGTCAACTCTTACGGCAACATTCTGGCCGACTCGCGGGAGTTGTACACGTACAACACGGGGCTTGCCGAAACGAGCATTACGCCGCGCGAATTCAAGCCGTTTCCGGATCGCAAGTTGTTCAGTCGGATGTTCAACCGCCGTTTCGGCACGATTGTCCAGGAGGAGGCGGGGCGCCGGGTGCTTTATGTTTTTGCGCCGATCCAGCCGCTCAACTGGCTTTATGTCGAAAAGATCAATCTGAATACCTTCATCGCCTACTGCGACCGCCAGGCGGTGAATATCGAGGCGATGCGCAAACTGCTGGAGAAGACCAAATAAGGCGTGTCGGCGCCCGTCCGCTTTGTTCCTAACGAGTCTGCGTCCCGAGCTGCTTTTGTACCTCCTCCCGGTCGGAGAAGTGTTTTCTTATCCCTCCGGTCTCCTGGTAGTCCTCATGGCCCTTGCCCGCCACCAGCACCGTGTCTCCCGGCCCCGCCAGGGCCGCCGCAAAGGCGATTGCCTCCGCCCGGTCCGGTTCGACGTGAAACTCCGTTCCTTCCGCTATCCCCGGCAGAATCTCCGCAATAATCGCCCCGGGATCTTCGTTCCGGGGGTTGTCGCTGGTGACGACCAGATAATCCGATTCCGCCGCCGCCGCGCGCCCCATCCTCGGCCTCTTGCTCCGGTCCCGGTCCCCCCCGCAGCCGAATACCGTGATCAATCGCCCCTTCGTCAACGGCCTCAGCGCCGCCAGCACCTTGCTCAACGCATCGTCGGTATGCGCATAGTCCACCACAAACGCCGCGCCGTCGGCGCGCGGAAACAACTCCAGCCGTCCCGGCGCGGGGACCAGCGAAGCCGCCGCTTCGACCGCCGTTTCCCACGCCGTTCCGAGCGCTTCGACCGCCAGCATCGCGCCGGTTAAATTGAACACATTGTGCTCCCCGATCAACGGGGTTTTGACGGCAAAGTCCCCATCCGCTCTCCGCAAGATGAAATCGGTGCCGTCATTTTTGAGCAAAATTCCTGTGATCCGGCAGTCGTTTCCGTCATTTTTACCGAAAGTGACGACGCGCCGGTCCGTCACTTCCCCGGCTAATTTCCGTCCATACGGATCGTCCCCGTTGATGATTACAGTCGCTTCCGGCGCAAGGAGTTCAAGGAACATTCGGCGCTTGGCATCGAAATACGCCTCCATCGTCCGGTGATAGTCGAGGTGGTCCCCGGTGAGATTCGTGAAGACCGCCGCGTCAAAAAGCACATCGCCCGTCCGCCGCTGGTCGAGCGCGTGGCTTGAAAGCTCCATCGCGACGAACTCCGCCCCCTCATCCGCCCCGCGGCGGAGCAATTGGAAAAACGCCTCCGGCCCCGGCGTGGTGTGCGACGCCGGAGCCGACCACGCGGGCGTCCGGTATTCGACGGTTGAAATCAGCATGCCCGTCCGCCCGGCGCGGCGCAGCAATTGTTCGACGAGCATCGCGGTGGTGGTTTTGCCGTTGGTCCCCGTCACGCCGAAGAATTTGAGCCCCGAGTCGGGACGGCGGTAAAAGTCCCGCAACAGCTCCGCCAGCGCCGCGCGGGCGTCGGCGACGAGTTCCAGTTTGACGCCGGGCGGGACCTCGGCCGCCTCTTCGGCGACGATGGCCGCGGCTCCGGCGGCGATGGCGGCGCCGATGTAGTCGCGCCCGTCGCCCCGGTTTCCCCGGATCGCGACGTAGAGCGCGCCGGGGACGACCCGCCGGGAGTCGGCGGTAATCAAACTGTAATCGAGGGCCCGGAGCATGATTTGCGCCTCCTTTGTTTCCATTCATCGATCAGCGCCGGGTCCACTCCGACGCCGAGGATCACCAGCACCGCCCCGGTCAGTTGGAAGAGCGAAAAGCCCTCCCCGAGAATCGGCCACGACAGCGCCAGTACCGTCACCGGGGTCAGATACTGCATGATGTTGAGCAGCGACAGATCGATCATCCGCTGCGCCTGGTTCCAGGCGAAAAACGCTCCGGCGGTGGGGAAGAGGATCATGTAAGCCACCACGGTCCAGGCCGCCGCAGAATGCGGCAGACGGATCTGCTGGTTGCAGGCATTGATGCACTCGAGCGCGAGCAGGAGCGGCAGCGCTCCCAGCATCGCATAGCAGGTGTAGACGTACCCTCCCACCCGGCGAACCGTGCCGCGTCCCCAGAGCGAATAAGTCGCCCAGCAGAGTGCCGAGCCGAATGTCAGGAGATCCCCGGTCGTGAAGGCGGAGAGATGGAAGCCGCCAAGGTCGATTACCTTGATCACCATAAAGCAGCCGATCGTCGCGACCGCTATTCCGGCATATTGCCCCGAACGGATTTTCTGGTCGAGAAACAGCAAGCCTCCGAGCATCGTCATGACCGGTACGGCGGCCATGATCATCGACGAATTGACGGCGGCGGTGGAACGCTGTCCCCAGAAGATCAGAAAACTCATCCCGGCCATTCCGACCGTGCCCTGCAGAATCATCAAAACGAAGTCGCGCCGGGAAAATGCGAACATTTTGCTGCCGTAAAGCTTCAATCCGACCAGCCACATCAGCGTTCCCGCGCAACCGAAGCGCAAAATTGACAGCGTGACCGGGTCGACGCTGTCGTTCCGCATCAGGCTCCGCCCGGCGATATAGGTTGTTCCCCAGAGGAAAGCGCTGACGAAAGACCAGAAAACACCGATGGGAAACGCACTTTTCGACATATTTTCTCCAAATTTCTATTTTTCAGCTTGATTTTTGCAAAAAAAACAGTATCTTAATAAAACTGAATGGGGCATTAGCTCAGTTGGCTAGAGCACCACACTGGCAGTGTGGGGGTCATCGGTTCAAGTCCGATATGCTCCACCATTTTTTTGCCCGTTTTCCGCACCGCCGACTTTCGGCGGGTGCGGTTTTTTCTTTCCGGGATGCTGCATCCGGGATATGCGTAATATAAGCCCTCTATCCGTTTTTTCAACAAATGCGACAAGCCCGGATTCCGTATTTTTTGCGGAATCCGGGAGGATTTTTCGGCCGCCAGGCGATACATTGACTCATGGTCAGAAGAAATCGCGTCTTTTCTCCGTTTTGAGCCATAAATCAGAGTTCCTTCTGAGGTTGAATTGAGGGTAACTGAAAGATCTTCAATTTAAGATAGGCAATGTCCCTGGTGTCCAGTCAAGCTTGTAAAGATAGCAGGACGGAGGCGACTTGCGCCAGGCCGCCGTGCGCCGATGACGCTGGCCGATGTGACCATCGGCCGAGTCACCGGCCCGCGGCGGAATGCGCAATCGCCCCGCCGCAAAGCGGTTGCGGAAGAGTTTGGGGACCGCCATCCTGAAATACAGCACATCGTTCCGCTTGACCAGATAACTTTTCTCCATGGAAAACACCTCTGCGGCAGAGGGAAATTCTTGTACCAGCGTTGTACCAATCTTGTACCAAAAACAGGAATTTAGTCCTAATCTTAGTTCTTCTGAATCATTTAAGAAGGAATAATGAGTCACACGCATTATCCTGGTATTCAATATTGCAAGCGCAGCCTCAATACTTGTGTAATGCCATAAGAGTTCTTTTTCAAGCTGCTGACGTGCCTTCTTTGCTACGTTCCCGCCGCGCCGGGCGACATCGGCGTGTTCGGCAAAATCCCCGGGCTCGGTCGCTTCGGAAATGTCCTTGGTGGAGACTTCGGCAAGCATGTTCAACACCAGTTCACGATTGGTCATATTGTCGCGCAGGTTTTCTTTCTTCAAGCCTTTGTGTTGCTTGTACTCCTTCGCGGTTTTCCCTGCCCAGGTTTTGTAAATAATATCGGTCAGGAGTGCAAAATCCCGTCCCTCTTCGAGTCCGTGTTTTTTCCACTCGTCGGTTAAGTCCTTACGAATTTCAATAGACTTCAAGCGTTGGTTGATCCAATTGCCGGAATAACCGAGCCGCTTGTAGTCTACCATTGCCTGTTGAATCGAGAGTTCCGGATCCTGCATTTGGTCTAAGCGTTCCGCCGCAACTCTGGCGATCCAGAGCTTGAACGGTTCGGCCTTCGGCGACGGAATGGACTGAATCAAGCGGAAAAGTTCCTCGGCGGTCGCCACATCGGTAAGCCGCATTTTTCCATCCGCAGCCAACATTTTCAAAGCGTGACAGGTTGTCACGGTTTCGTTTCCCTCTGCCTTCAACCGTTGTTTCAATTTCCGCCAATAAGCTAACGGATCGATACTATCCGTCAAAACCGTGATCACGTCGACGATGGAGAAATACCATTCCTCCGCCTCATCATCCCATAGTGACCGCACTTTGCGGTCTTCAAAAATTTTTACGGCATTCTTCTGAGTCATAATCGGCTCCTGTTCGAATTTATCACGGGTTAATGTAACGCGCGGCAATGGAAAAATCATCCCTGATCGCACCTAAATCAAAGGAAAATTCCATTTTTAGCGCAATATGCCACTCCAAGTCGTAGAGGAAAACAATTTCACCTATCTCAAAAGAAATTTTGTTTATAATCAGAGAGTTATATCTCTAAAAAGTGAGAGAGACTCGGCTTTCGTCCCAGAAAAGAACAGAGACCCAAGGAGAGTTTTGGCGAATTTTTCAGTCTTGGCGAGGGACGCGGAGAAAACGGTGGCTTGGCAAAGTCTTTGTGTTCAGTCGGTTTCCGGGCAAGAAAAAAACCGTCCAGTGGACGGCTGAAATGTAATTTGGCAGAGGTTCCCTCTACTCCATACGGACCGCTTCTTCACGGATTCGGGTTACAGAAAAAAGAAGGGCATCCATCGTTGTTGAAGGGAATTTGGAAGTTTCTCTTTTTGCGAGAGGTGCGCTCTGCCAACAATGGATGCCCAAATTGAATCATACCGGATATAACGAAAAATATTGAATACGGTCTATTCTTTTAATTTCGCTCAATGTAACTCTATGACTATAGATTATTTTCCCGGCAATTCAACCGAATACCAGCGAAAAGAACGGGTTTTTTGACATTTTAACATATTTACCCACCCCGGAGACCATCTGGAGCAACCATGGTAGAAGCTCCAGCCCGCCCCGTTCCGCCTTGCGTCCTGCGCGATCAACAAAGAGCAAGGCTTTCGAGACATTTCATTTCCACAGCGACATACTACTCCAAGTATAGAGAAAAAACCATTTTTGCCATTCAAATAACAACCTTATTTATAATCAGAGAGTTATATCTCTGAAAGGCAAGAAGGACTCGGCTTTCGTCCCGGAGGAAAACAGAGATTCGGAGAGGATTCCGGCGCGATTTTCAGCCGCAACCGGGGACGCGGAGAAAACGGTGGTTTCGCAAAGTCTTTGTGTTCAGGCGGTTTCCGGGCAAGAAAAAAACCGTCACTTGGACGGCTGAAATGTAATTGGTAGCGGGGAAAGGAATCGAACCTTTGGCCTTCAGGTTATGAGCGTCATTGGTTTGAGGGGAAAACCGCTCTCTTGATTCCGATTTGATACCAATTCGGTGTTTTTACCGAACTTTTCCAGAGTCGAAAGGTCTGGTAAAGATGGTACGAGGATCAATCATCAAACGGGGACAGAACTATTATTGGAAGCACAAAAAGGCGGATGGCAAATATACGCTTACGGTGGTTCGTGACGAAACCGGACTGCCGGTCGGCGACCGCCAACGGGCAACTGCCATCGTGGAGCGGTCGCAGGCCGAGCTTCAACATATCGATAATCTGCAAAGCAAAGCCGAGTACCTGGTACAGGTCGCGGAATTTAAGAAACTCATTGCGCCTTGCAAGACGGCGATCACCAATCTTGAAGAGGCTTATTTTTCACACCCGGCCAGAGCGGAAGTATCCCCCCGTTACGAGCAAAATTATCGAACCGCGATTCGACACCTTGTCGCATTCCTGAATGCTCACCATCCTGAGGTGTCCCTGTTGCCCGAGGTTTCCGAGGAGATTGCCGGAGAATATCTTTCCAGCTATTGGAAGACCGGGGTTTCCGGGAAAACCTATAACGGCAGACTGGACACGTTGAGGGTAGTATTTCGGCTCTTCCGGAAGACCGATAATCCCTTTCAGGAGTTCCCCAAGCGAGCGGTTCAGCAAGAGCAAAGGAACGCTTTCACCCTCGACGAACTGTCTCGCATCTGGGCCTTACTGAACGACGACAGCTACTACATGCTTCACAAGGCGGAGATGAGGTTACTCTGTTTGCTGGCGCTGAACACGGGAGCCAGGTGCGGCGACCTTTGCCGATTGAAATGGGACAATATCAATCTCGTCAAGCTGGTTATCAACTTCACTCCGTCCAAGACCAAGAACAGTAGTAAAGTGGTGCTTGCTGTTCCCATGAACGTGGTGGTCGCGGAAGCACTCCAGCGCTGGGAACGCACGAGCGATTACTTGTTGCCGAATGTGGCCGACCGGTATTGTCGTAATCCGGACGGAATATATTCGGACACGATCAAGCTGTTGGAAGCCGCCGGAATTCAAACAAAGAGCGCTCCGTCATCGAGACGTCAACGACGCGTCGTTCAGTATTCGTTTCATTCGTTTCGCCATACGTGCGCATCATTGATGGTCGAATACGGCGCGTCTCAAACGACGGTAGCCCGCTTGCTGGGACACAGTTCACTTCAAACCACCAACCGCTATGTCCATATTCCGGACAGCGGAAAACAGAATGCCATCCAGCTGCTGCCACCGGTTATGACTCCGATCACACCAATGCCAACTGAAGAATCATTTCATGCGACGATTAGCCGTATCGTTTCCAAATATTCTGGACGCCTGGCGACATGGCTCACCGACAATTTGACGCCGGATCAGAAGCAACAGTTGCTTGTGGAGTTGAGCCTGAAAACAATAGGTCATTTATGACTTATATATAACTTATTATAACTTCGTGTTGCATTATTTCGTGATGTGATGTACTGTAATAAGCAAACTAAGGACACAGGGTGTATGCGAATGAAGGCCGACAAAAGACAAGCGATTCTGGACTACCTGAAAGGTTCGTTTCTTCCCGCAGGGTTAGGTGCGGAACGAGACTTCCTGGAGGAGCGAAGGATATTTCGTGAGCACACCCTGTCTTTAAAGTTATGGATAGTTTGTCACTTGCGGAATCGCTGGACTGAATTCTTCTCCTCGGAACTGATTGCAAAAAATGGTATGGGTTCCGATCCTTATTATGGATTGCGCGATACTTCGCCGCTACTTTTACTCGCGAAATGCCGTAACGCCAGTAAGAACCGCGACTGGGAGACGAGGCTGGATAGCGTGGATACGTATGCCGTCCTGAAAGGCTATATGATTCCCGCCGCTTTCGATATAAGAAGAGAGATCAGTTGGTCGGACGAGGTCGGAACACTGCATATCCGTTATCAGGAATTTCCACGTATGTATTTGCCCTGCTGGGTTGTGAAGCATCCAGATTTTCGTTGGAAAGCGCCGATATATCTTCCTATGGCTCCTCGGTTATATCCATTCAAGAAAGACGCTAAAATCGTGCTGTTAACCGACGACCTTGTTTGCGCGCAACGCAACAGACCTGCAGGCACTCAGGATGGGCTCGGATGGTGTTCCTTCTATTCTCTAGACGGCGGTGTCGACGGAATCGATTTCTCACCGCTGAAGAAGAAGCATGTAGTCTTCATAGCTTATCCCCGAAAAGGGACAACTAACCGCCAACAACTTGAGGCCGCCGAAAGAGTGAAGCGGACACTGGAGGCCTGCGGGGTTTCGGAAATATCCTTCGCTGTATATATCGACGAAAGTTACCCGCGTTCCACTATGCTCCGGCTGGATCCACTGCTGGTGAATGGCGATGAATTGCATACGCTATTGGAGGCAACGGAGCGTTCTTCCAAGGTTTCACTCATTCCGGCCTGGGCGACAAAATCCTTTCCGGCTGCCCCGAGAGAAATAGCGACCCATCCCGATATTCCAGAAGGCGGCGTGATTTCCCTGGTCGGAGGCACCCGGCCAGTTCGCCTGGCGTTTCTGGCGGCTCTGCTTGGCTCCTTGGTCAAGCCTGATACGCTCCTGCCTGGAATGAAATGCCCTGTCCCGGGGCGGGTGTTGGGTCTTGTCGCCGGGAAGGAGTTGCCGGAACTTCGTCAATGGCTGACCCATTACAAAGTTCTTTCGCCTGCGGAGTCGTCGGATTGGACAACGCTGGATGATTTTGAGGATCCTCCGTCGGCGATAATCCGTTTACTTCCGATCTCGACCGACAGCCTGCCGGAGCTTCAGTGGCAACCGTCAGCACATTATCTCGACCGGAGGCTGGAAGAAATGCTGGCTGTTCGCAATGCGCTTCCGGTCCGATTGATCGTCCTCGACTGTACCGCCCTGAAGCACAAGTTTCCGGAGTCGCTTGAGGTGGCCGCCGAATTCGCCAACTACATCCGCACTTTGACTGCCCGTGGAATTGCCATCCTTCTTTTGGATTCTTCCTGCTCCTGGCTGACCGGCTCCCTTGCATGGACCGCAAAATGGACGATTTGTAATGAAGTTACCTCGGCTGCCGGAGTATCTTTCACTCTGTGCAAGGCAGGAGTGAAAAAAAACGATCTCCCGTATCGGTTGTTTCTGCAACCGAAATTAGCTTGGAGGCGCGGCGAGCTGCCTTCGCTCGAAGATCAAAAAGCAAAGATCAGGCAGCTGTACGCAAAAAACAGAAAGAAGCCGTTTGGTTCCGGAAAAGAACATGCACTGACGATCCAAGACATCGTCAACGCCACCGGCTATGGAGAGTCGCAGGTGAAAAAACTGCGAATTTTATTGGGCTTTTCCCAGCGATGTCCGCAACGCGGAAATCGCCGGAAATCGCCCTATCAGTAAGCCGTCCTCAAGAGATGCTTTTATAAAAACGAGAAACCCGTTCGTCTACAATGACGTCCGCAAGTGCCAGCGAACGATCCAGCGTAATGTCCTCAAGCCTTCTGGCCCGAGACAGAGCTGTGTAGAGCTGGCCATGCGCGAAGCAGGGGCGGTTGCCGAACATGAGATGAATTTGATCCAGCGTTTGTCCTTGAGACTTATGTATAGTCATGGCGTAAGCTGGCGCGAGCGGCAGCTGCCGATAGGAGCCGATTATGGTTTGGACCAAGCGGCATTCGCCATTTTTCCTCTCCAGCCGATAATCGTAATTGCGCCATTCGTGGCGCTTAACCCTCACCTGTGTTCCGCGCTGTAATTCTACATAGACGCCAGTCTCATCCATATCGACAATCAGGCCAACGTCACCATTGGCGTACTCACCTTCGGGGTCGTTGGCCAGTATCAACACAAACATATCATATTTCAGCGACAACTTGGTCTCAGTCGGCCGATCGCCTTCCGGGAAGATACCACTGCAAGCCCCATAAAAGACCTGCCCCGGCGTGGGTAATCTCTTCACTATCACTTGATTAATATGGGCTGCGATAGCCCGGCTGCAGCACAGGCGACGAGCTTGCGAAGGCGGCTGACGGCAAATCCTAGAATCAAATTTCTGGAGCTGCCGCCACAAATCGTCCGGCCGGTCGCGAACCGCGCGCAACAGGGATAGAAATTCAGAATCGATTTGTCGGTGTATGGTTTTGAGCTGAAAATCCTTGAATTCAGTTTCCCGCCAGGTGACGGTTTCAAAGGCGAAAACACCACCGTATTTCCACTGTAGATATTGCTCTTGCTCAGGAGTTTCAACGACCGGCGGCAGTTGAAAAAAATCGCCGACAGCAATCAC
>JAVBUI010000258.1:0-10501 GCA_031555495.1 Victivallaceae bacterium
CCATAAACTGCCGTTATTTCCAGCTCACTCCAAAGAGTTACAACGAGGCGATTTTTGAGAGAGAACGCCGGTCGCACATGCCGCCGCTTATGATGAATGGTCGAAAAAATCATTTTTTTTCGAGCAATTCAATCTTTTCCCAGCCGGGTTCACGAAGCAGTCAAGTTGAAAACGGAATAATCATTCCACGATATCATTATGACGCAAAATATAAAAGAGTCAAAAAAAAAGATGTGAAAAATTTCAATGTCGCCTTTGACAACGTATTATGTGAGTATTACTTTAAGCCAAAAGAGGATATAAGGGGGCTGGCGGAATATATTTGCAAGGAGAGGCGTCATGAATTATCTGGATTCTTTTTTGTTGGCCGACTCGTCCCAAATCTGCAACTTCTTCCTGGCGTCCGTTTCGACGGATTGGAGCGCGACTCCCGGTGCGCCGGTTCTCGCCTATGCGCCGATCGGGGATTTCTCCGGCTCGATCGACACATTCTCGGCGGGAAGCGTGAACAGCGTTCTCTTCGTGGACGGGGTGGTCGGTGAAGATATCACCGGCGGGGATAATTCCAACAACTATTTCTGCGTCAGGGGCGGCAATATTCGAACCTTGACCGGCTCCGCTAAAAAACTGGACCGTTTTCTCGTCACCGGCGGCGCCATTGGCGAGCTCTGGTTGAACGGGAGCGGTGACACCGCCGTCGTCTCCGGCGGTTCCGTGGGGTCGATTGCTGTAGTGGGAAACCTCCTCGCCACGCTTACCGTTACCGGCGACGCGCAAGTGCGCGACATCAAGTGGACCGGCGGCACCCTCACGATTACCGGTAATGCGGTGGTGCATGATATTACCATCACGTCCGGATCGGTTTACTTCGGCGGGTTTGACGCGACTGCCGGAATTGCCACCGTGACCGGCGATATCCGCATCAAAGGCGGAGTGTCGATCAGTGTGAATTCGAACAAGGCCGATCTCTCCGGCGCGACCATTCATATCGACTTTGCCGGGCTGAGCGGGAGCGTCCGTGAGTTTACCACCGATGCGCAGTTTACAACGATGAATGCCGGTGAATTGTCCATCTCCGTCTCTTCCGATCAAGCGGTCGGAACATATGGACTGGTCAGCGGAGCGTCTTCGCTTCAGGGAATCCATTTCACTTTGCGTATCGACGGAGTGGTTTTCGGCGTTCTCGGAGACGGCAATGAGATTGTTTATAATAATCGACGTTACTCGTTGGAAATCAATACCTCGGCTGGATCGCGCCTGCGGCTTGTCGTGGCGGCTGTGACGGCGGATGTTTCGCCGGTCATCTGGCCGGATGCGGCGGAGGCGCCGAGAGACGCCAAAACGCTTGGCTATGCCACGGGGTCCATCGAAAACGGCGATTATCAGGTCTTCGGCGCCGACGGAAAAGTGGTTTACAGCGCCGTCGCCGCCGGCGGCAGCTTCGAGAATTTTACCGGGAGCGACAATGGCCCTGCCAGCTATTTCCATTTGACCGACAGCGAAGTCAGCGGCTTCAACGGGAAGCGGATCTCGCTGTTGCTGGCCGGAGAGTCCGCGATTTCCGGGTCGAACAATCTTAGAGAGCTTTATCTGTACGACAACAGCTCCCTTGCCGGCGACCTCCGGATCGCGGCGGGCGGGGCGTTGTTCGTCGACGGTGCCGGGCACGCGTTCGGCCCCGGCACAAGCATTACCTTTGACCTGGGCGGAATGACCGAGACGGAGCGGGCGCTGATCGGCGGGAGCGGCGCGTTGGCGCTGCTCGGCGACTCCGGGTGCGATATCGCCGTAAGCCTGGGCTCCGGGCAGACGCTCGGGCGCTTTTTGCTCGCCGAAAATGCCGGGTCGTCTTACGGGACGTTCCGGCTTCAGGGAGTCGGCGGGGGCGGCTTGGGGGTCAATCAGAATTATGAGGCGCAGGAGGTCCGTTATTCGCTGGCGACCGATAGTGCCGGGGACTTGTATTTTCATGTCTTCAATATGCATCGCGTGATCTGGCACAGTGAGAACGAGAGCCAGGGGGCGGCTGCGGCGCTCGAGCTGCATGACGGATTCTCGGGCTCGATTCAGTCCAAAGCATATCTGGTTGCGGATAAACACAGCTCGGCGGCGCCGTCTTACAGCGTCTACTTTGCGGCGGGGAGCGCTTACGGCGATGTCCTGGGGGGCGTCGACCGGAGCAATGCGTTTTATGTCGCCGGAGGGACCGTGGATTCCATCACCGGCGGCGGGACTTCGGATTTTTACCGGATTGCGGGGGGCAGCGTGGGGACGATCGACTTCGGCGGGTCGCGGCACTCCAGATTGTTTGTGGATGGCGGTGCTTCGATCGACCGCGTGATCGGCGGCGCGGCGGCTTCCCAGACCATTGAAATTCGCGGCAGTGTCGGAAGCATGACCGGCATTATCGCCAGCGATCCGGTGATTTCCGTTTGGGATAACGGGAGCATCGGGTATTTTGAAGGGACGCGTCTTTCCCTCTATGGCAGCGCGACGCTCGGCAGTGCCGATATCAGCGTCCAGTTGGGGCTCTACAACAGCAGTCAGGCGGCCCCGATCACCATCACCGGGACGGTTAATCTGCATGGAGCCAATTCGAAGGTTGTGGTCAATACTTCCTTCGCGAATATCTCCAATGCGGTGTTCAACGTCGACCTGACGGGAATCAATAGCAGAAACACGGTTGCGTTCGACAATTATTTCTTCTCATTTTCTCCCGGCGAATTGATGGTGACAGTGTCCGCCGACCAGGCGTTGGGCGCGTATCGTCTGGCCGGATATACCGGGGTTTTTGCCCGGAGCTTCACGCTGCGGGTCGGCGGGGCCGACCTTGGCGGCCTTTCTCTGAATGAAACGCGAATTTACGACGGGCGGCAGTACACGCTGGTTCAGAACGACTCAACCGTTTCGCTGCAGGTTTCGGCGATTGACGAAGGCTCGTTGTACAGCGCCGTTGACTGGCGGGGGCTCGGCGGGACTCCGTCGGATGCGCGCAACAGCTGGAGCGTGGTGGATGACGCCGTGAATATCGTCTCCAACGGCTCCGGCAATCAGGTTTACAGCGTGGTTGCGACCGGCTCCGATCGCGGATCGATCGAGGTGACGGACGACACGCTTGACGCTTATATGCACTTGACCGGCAGTACGGTACAGGAGGTGAAGGGGAGCAACCTCTCGCTCCTGCTGGATGGAAACAGCTCCGGAACCGGCGGCGAGTTGCGGGTACGCCATCTCTGCATGTATGGAACAAGCTCGATCGATTACTTCGCCGGGGCTTTCGTCTCCGGCGTGCTGCTGCTCGGCGGCACCAATACCGTTAACGGGCAAGTGGTGATCGACGGGGCGGAGGGCGTGTTGGCCCTCTCCGGCACCGGGCATACTGTCAGCGCGACAATCACGGTCGATTTTGCTGGAAGTACGGGGCGGGATTACGCAGTGGTTCTGGCCATGAACGGCGCCCGGTTCACCGACATCGCGCCGAATCTGACCGTCAACGTCAGCTCGACGCAGGAGTCGGGGCTTTATCTGCTGACGGAATATATTGCCGCCTTCTCTGGAACAATCAACTTCACCATCGACGGCTTGTCGCGTCCCGCGCTGGAAACCGGGGCGGCGGCGCAACAGTACGGGCTCAAGCTCTTTTCCCTGGTTCAGGAGAACGACAAGCTTTACATCAAGGTGGAAAGCAATCTGGCGACCCGCGCCGTGGACTGGCGTGGACAGGGGATCAATCCGGCTACGGGCAAAGACCTTGCGCCATTTTCCGGGCAACCGGATTCGGATCAGCCGCTGATGGTGTCCGGCTTCGATTATTTGTTCGGGGCTTACCACAGCGCGGCGGCTTCGGGCGGAACGTTTTTCAACATCGCGGCCGCCGACGGCCTGGAGAGCTATCTCCATCTGACCGACAGTACGGTGAACGGCGTGACCGGAGGGGATCTTTCTCTGATGCTGGATGGCGGCGCGACCCTTTCCGCTTTTGCGACCGTAAAAAACCTGTATTTTTATGGAACCGCCAGAACCGAAATTGGCGCTGCGTTGACTGTTACCGGAAAGCTGCTGCTGGGCGGGAGCAATACGCTGGAGGGTACGGTGACGATCAGCTCCGGCGGCTATCTCGAAGTGACGGCCGACCTGGCCACGCTGACGGTGAATTCCGCCATCACCTTTGATCTCGCCGGTGCGACGCCGGATGGCGGCGCGCTGGTGCGGGGCGAAAATGGCGCCGCATTCGCCAGCGGAAAAACTTTTACCGTTACCGTATCCGAAACGCAGGCGGCGGGCAGTTATCTGATCTGCTCCGGCGTGGCGGTCAACCACGTCGTCGAAATCAAGATCGGTGATCAAACGCTGCAGACCGGTGCGGATTACCGTGATTTCGGAGACCGGCGTTATGCGCTCCGGATACAAGGCTCCGATCTCGCGCTTCAGGTGCTGGCGATTGTCAATGTGGACTGGAGCGCCGTCGGCGTGGGGGTAGTGACGCGGGCGATTCAACTCGGCGACGGGTTCAGCGGGGCGCTTGACCCCAAACTCCATTTGCTTAACGGAGCGCTTTCCGTCTGCCTTGATGCGGGGAACTCCTATGGCGACCTGAGTGCTTTTGGCGCGATGAGCGGCAACTTTACGGTAAAAGGCGGCGACGTCAACTCCATTACCGCCGCCGACGGCTGGTTCCGCGTGATGCAGACCGGAGGGCATATCGGCAGCATCAATGGGAACATGAATGCCGCGATGCCCAGTCAAATCTTCATCGTCGGAGGGACTGTCGACAGCATCAGCGGTTTTTCGGACAAGGCGAGCATAACTTTGCGTGGCGGCTCGCTCGGATATTTCAGCGGCAAGGGAAGCTTGACGGTGTGGGCGGGGAGCCGCCTCGGCGGCGCGGATGTGTATAACAGCATCACCCTGATCGGTAAGACGGGCCCGGCCGATACGGTGATCAGCGGCGTGATCAATCTGCATGACAATGCGTTGTTCAGTGTATCGGACTATTCCTCCGGCGTTTACCAGGCGACCGTCAATATTGACCTGACCGGCGCCAAGCGGACGGTGGGCGTCTGCCTCGCCTCGCAAGTCGCCGCCGTGGCAAACTGGACGATCACGGTCGACGGCAATATGGAGGCCGGGGAGTACCAGATTCTTCGCACCGCCGCGACGTTTACCGGGTCGCTGACCGTGAGGACCGCCGCGGGCGCCGTACTCGGAGTCCTTGGGATGGAGAACGTGCTCTGGGATGGCGACAGGAGTTTCCGCTTTGTGCTGGACAGTTTCAGTAATCTCGTGCTCAGCATCAGCGATGATTTCCGTCAGACGGGTTGGGGAGGGGAGGGCGGTGGGCCATCCACGGCGACCGCGCTCGGCGACGCCTTTTCCGGAGCCATCGCCGACGCCGCGAATATCGTGACCGATGCCAAAGGCAACTTTGTTTACAGCGTCTGCGCCGACGCGGGAGCGACCTACGGCGACCTGGTTTATGGCGGCGAGCTGGATAATTATCTCCTGATCAACGGCGGCACGATCGACGGCATCACCGGCGGGGACATCCTGAACGGCGAATTGTTCATCCGCATGGAAGGCGGAACGGTGCTCGGCAATATCAACGCCGGATACACTCGCACCGACGACGGCCGCGCCGTGGCACATGTTGAAATCAACGGCGGCAGCGTGGCCGGGAGCATTATCGGCAGTAACCGCAACGGCAACGGGGCCGCGGTCGATGAGGTGGAAATTTCGGTCGGCGAAGCCGGGATCAACAATATTTATGGCGGCGGCGTGTTCGTCCCGGCCGCGGTTGCCGGGTTTGCCGCGACCTCCTCCACGATTGAGATTTCCAAGGTCGATATCGTACTTGACGGGTACTCCAGTTTGAATGCCAATTCCTATATCTTCGGCGGCGCGACCGCCAACGGCGCGGGCGTCAGCGTCAGCGTCGGCGCGGTTTCGATCCGGATCGAAGACGCCGCCTCCGGCGGCAACTTCCATGGCGGCGGTTACGGCGCCGCCGGCGGCGTTTCGCACGTGGAAACCGTCACGATCAGCATCGCCGACGGCAATCATTCCGGCTATTTCTACTGCGGCGGCCGCGCCGACGGCGGCGGTGTTTCGACGACCGGATCGGTGTCGCTCAGCGTTACCGGCGGCATCTTCTCCGGCTACCTCTTCGGCGGCGGTTACAGCAAAAACGGCGACAGCATTGTCACCGGCGACGTCAACATCAGCATTTCCGGCGGCACCTTCGGCGGAACCGTCTACGGGGGCGCGCAAAAGGCCTCCAACAGCACCGGGACCGCATTGGTCGCAGGCGATATTACCATCACGGTGGACGTGTCCGGCAACAATATCGTCAGCTTCCGGAGCGGCAGCGGCATCACGCTCGGCGGAAACGCCGCCTCGCAGGTCTCCGGCGATACCAGGCTGGTCCTGACCGGCGACGCCGCGAATTTCCGTACCGGCGACGGCGCTTTCACCGGCTGGCTGAACGCGGGCGGCGGCACCGACGCCGGAAAGACGCATACGCTTGCGTTCCACGATTTCACCGCTGAAGCTTTGATGGCACAGTACCGGAGTTTCAACCACCTGGAATTTTCCGGCGACACCAGCGTGACCATCGGGACCGAAGTGAACTGGGAGGCGGGCATGGATTACACCTTCCGTCTGGCCGGGCGCGCGGCGGATGCTGAAACCGCGATCCTGAAACAGGAATCGGGCAGTCTCGGAATGACCGGGGCGAGTGTTTTCCTGATCGATCTTGACGGCGTCGATTTCTCGGCCGGCTCCGGGCATTTTTTGCTGATCGACGGGATCGACGGCCTGGCGTCGCCGTTCGACGGAATGAAGGTCTGTTTGAATTACAACGGCGACACGCTCGACGGTGAATTCAACGGCGCGTCGCTGTCCTTCGATGACAATCTTGCCTTCAGTCTGGTTTATGAGCAAAACACAGGCTCCTTCACGCTGGATTGGGCGCGGACGGACGGCTTGGAAGACCCCGACGCCTTGTCGTTGTTCCGCGGGAACGGGATGCTGGCTTAAGCGATGGAAGGAGATGCTATGGATGAAATTTTTTTATATGAAACGCCCTGCCTGATCCGGTTTGAAACACACTGTCTTCAGCTGGTCAAGGGCGCTTCGCCGGAGGAGCCTCCCGATCCGGAGGATCCCATCATTCCCTGAGGACGGTATATGGCGATGAGTTATTCGCTGCGGCTCTGCAATGGATATCGGGTCGAATGGGAGGCGCATGGCCCGGTTTCTTCAGCGCTGCTGCGCGAAATTGCCCGGATCGCAGGCTGGAAGCGGGAAACGGCAGGCATTGCCATAGTTGCAAGCGTTTGCGACGGGGCTCCGCCGCCCGGGACCGATTGCTTTTCCATCTGGCCGCAGGGGTTCGAGGGGAAATTCCTGCTGTGCCGCCCCAATGACCGGGAATTCCGGTTTTATCTTGATCTGCCGGATCTGTCGCCCCGGCAGTTGCTTTTTTTCTCACGCGCGGTCACGCTGCTGCCGCTGATTCCGATGCTTGTGCCCGGCGACGCGGTGCTCTGTCACGGCGCGTTGGCGACGTTCGGCGGGCGCGGTTTCCTGCTCTGCGGGCAGAGCGGCATCGGCAAGAGCACCGCAATTGGCGGTTTACCGGAGAGCTGGAGGGGACACTGCGACGATTCGCTTTTGCTTTTTCGCCGCGCCGACGGTTATTTCGCCCAGCCGCTGCCGACCTGGACCCGCCGTTACTGCCGCTTGCCGGAGGCGCTTTATCAAAGCTGCGACGTGATCCGGGTCGACCGTCTTTACCTGCTCGGACAAAGCGAAGAGGACCGGATCGAAGATTTGGTTCCGCTCCAGCAGAAGCTCGGCGTGGCAGAGAGCCTTTCCGCGCTGTATTACGTCTTCCGGCAAGGCGCAAAGGAGGCGGAGAGGAACACCTTGATGCTCCATACGCTGGATTTCAGCCGGAATCTGGTCCGTGAACTGCCGGTGCGCCGGTTGAACGCCCGTCTGCACGGGGAGTTCTGGAAATTGCTGGAAAACGAACCGCATGCGGAGTAAAGAGCCGCAGGACTTCTTCCCCTCCCGATGGAAAAACCGACTTCCCGCCCTCACGCGGAAAGCAGAGTTCCCGAAGATTCTTTCTCGAAGCATAGCACTGCTATGCTGAAAAAGCATTTTTGAATTCGATTTCTCTTGCCGAAGCCAATCTTAATTGCTATAATGATGCTCAGAGCGAAAATTCATTTCAATGGAGAACGTTATGACGGCAATCGATTGGGTCTTCTTCGCCGTGCCGGCGGCGGTCGTACTGGGGTTCGGTGTATATGCGCAG
This sequence comes from Victivallaceae bacterium, assembly GCA_031555495.1. Lineage (GTDB taxonomy): Bacteria > Verrucomicrobiota > Lentisphaeria > Victivallales > Victivallaceae > JAVBUI01. Next base: position 8,324 of record JAVBUI010000258.1, read on the forward strand.
CGGTTCGTCCGTACCACCGCCGACTTCCTGGTCGCCAACCGGACCGGCGGAAGGTATCTGCTTACCGCCAGCATCGGGATCGCCGGAGTCGGGGTGATCACCTTCGTCGCCGGGCTCGAATCCTACAGTCAGGCCGGCTGGGCGCTCTCATGGTGGGGGAATCTCGGCATTCCGGTCGGCGTGCTGCTGGCGCTCACCGGATTCGTCTTTTACCGCTACCGGCAGACCCGGGCAATGACCATGGCGCAGTTCTTCGAGATCCGCTATGGACGGAACTACCGGATCGTGATGGGATTCATCTGCTTTCTCGGCGGTGTGCTCAATTTCGGTATTTTCCCGGCGGTGACCACGCAGTTCTTCATGGTGTTTCTCGGGCTCCCGGAATATTGGCAGGGGATCGCGCTCTATCCGGTGCTGATGCTTGGTTTCGTCTTCGTCGCCGCCCTGATTGCAATCAGCGGAGGGCAGATCCAGAATATGGTGACCGATACCGTCCAGGCGCTTTTCGCTTATGTCTTCTGTATCGTCATCGCCGTGGCGGTGCTTCTTCTCTTCAGGCTCGACGATATCAAAAGCGTGATGGTTTCGGCCGAGCAGGGGTATTCCTTTGTCAATCCCTTCAACAGCGCCAGGGTCAAGGATTTCAATATCTATCTCATTTTGATGATGATTCTGGTCAATATCTATACCTGCGGCGCGTTTCAGGGCAGCCAGGGCTACGCCGGAGCGGCGATCACGCCGCACGAGAGCAAAATGGGAGGCATCCTCAACACCTGGCGCGCGCTGTCCCAGACGCTCTTCCTCGCGGTGATCGGGCTTTGCGCGCTGACCTATTGGAAGCTCCATCCGGAACTTCAGTTCCTTGATTTTCAGGGGCAGCTTTCGACCGCGCCCAAGGACGCGATGGTCGGTTCGATCGCCGCTTTCCTGCCTGCGGGAATCAAGGGAATGTTCCTGGCGCTGATGTTTTTTTACATGCTCTCGACCGACACCGCCTACATGCACAGCTGGGGGGTAATTTTCGTGCAGGACGTATTGCTGCCGATCCACGGCAAGCCGGTGTCGCCGCGGATGCATCTTCTGCTGCTCCGGCTGTCGATTGCGATGGTGGCGCTGTTTGCGGTGGTCTTCAGTCTGCTTTATTTCCAGAACGACTTCATCCAGATGTTCCTGGTGGCGACCGGCGCTTTCTTCACCGCCGCCGGCGGGTGCGCGATCATCGGAGGGCTCTACTGGCCGCGCGGCAACAAATACGGCGCGTGGGCGGCGCTGGCGGTGGGAGTGGCGCTCTCTACGGTCAATTTATTCCTGCTCGACAAGCGCGGCTGGACGCTGGCGCGGAACATCCTCATCGATTGCTTCGGCAGTCAGCCTTTGTGGTACGAAGCCATCGACAAGTGTCCGGTCAACGGCGCCTGGCTCGGCTTCGCGGCGATGATGGGGGCGCTGGCGACATACGTGCTGGTTTCATTGCTGGCTCCGGTGAAGCCATGCGATATGGACCGGCTCCTCCACCGCAAACAGTACGCGGTGGCTGAGGATGCCGGGCCCGCGGTCGATGAAAATGCCGATATTCCCCGATGGAAACGCTTTTTCCTCGGATTCGACCATGAATTCACCCGCTCCGACAAGATCGTTTCGGTTTCGGTCTTCGGTTGGACGGTGTTCTGGTTCGGCGCTTTTGCGGTGATCACGGTATGGAACCTGGCCGGATACCTCATTCCCAATTCCCTTCTCCGTCCGTGGAGCAATGAGGACTGGTTTCGTTACATGATGTTCATGCTGGCGGTCCAACTGGTGCTTGCGCCGGTCACCGCGGCCTGGATGGCCTGGGGGGGCATTCGCGACCTGGTGAAAATGTTCAACATCCTCAAGTCCCGCAGGCACGACACCGACGATGGCTTCGTCGCCGGGGAAGATTGATCGCATAGCGCTGCTATGCGCGAAAGCGGCGCAAAGCCGACATGCGGCTTGGCGTCATACCGTGCTTGAGTTATAATACAATCGGAGAAGCGATTATGGAAAAGAGAAAAACTTCGGTTATCGACATCGTCAAGCAGGATCTGATCGGGAAGATCATTTCCGGAGAGCTTGCGGTCGGCGAAGCGGTGCTCTCGGAGCGCAGGCTCGCAAAGCTGCATCAGGTTAGTTACATGACCGCCCGCAAAGCGGTTTTCG
>JAVBUI010000146.1:0-3466 GCA_031555495.1 Victivallaceae bacterium
GAGCAAGTACCGGGGCGTGGCGCCCGACCGCGAGCTCGATTTCGCCCGCTCGATCCTCCGCCAGGGGAGCGAGGTCAACCAGATGATGAAGGTCATCGGTGAAGACGGGACCAACATCGAGGACTTCATCATCTACCTCAAGAGCGAATTCCTCGACTACGTTTATTTGCAGCAGAACACCTTCGACTCCGTCGACGGCGCCTGCGACGAAAAACGCCAGAAGCTGATGTTCGGCGACGTCTGCGCCGTGCTCAAAGCGGAATTTTCGTTCCCGGACAAAACCGCGGCGCGGCGTTATTTCCTCGAATTGCGCCAGCTTTTCCTCGACTGGAACTATCTTGCCGTCGACGACAAGGAATTCGCCTCCCAGCAGCAGAAGATCGCCGACAAACTCACGGAGTGCCGCAAAAATGCGTAAGGTTTACCACAAAATCATCCAGATCGTCGGCAACGTCATCGCTGTCGAAGCCGAAAACGTCGCCTACAACGAGCTCGCCGAAGTCACCAGCTCGCGCGGCACCTCGCTGGCCCAGGTGATCCGTCTGCAGGACAATCGCGTTTACCTGCAGGTCTTCGCCGGCAGCCGCGGCATCAGCACCGACGACGAAATCCGTTTCCTCGGCCGCCCGATGCAGATTTCCTCCTCGGAGACGCTGCTGGGCCGGATCTTCAACGGCCGCGGAGCGCCGCGCGACAAACGCGCCGCCATCACCGACGACATGATCGACATCGGCGGCCCCTCGGTGAACCCCGCCAAGCGCGTCATTCCGCGCAATATGATCCGTACCGGGATCCCGATGATCGACCTCTTCAACACCCTGGTCGAATCGCAGAAGCTCCCGATCTTCTCGGTCGCGGGCGAACCCTACAACGAGCTTCTGGCGCGCATCGCGCTCCAGGCTGAGGTCGACGTGATCATCCTCGGCGGGATGGGGCTCAAATACGACGACTATCTCTATTTCCGCGACACGCTCGACAAGCAGGGCGCGCTGTCGCGTTCGGTGCTTTTCATCCACACCGCCTCGGACCCGACGGTGGAGTGTCTGATGGTGCCCGACATGGCGCTGGCGGTGGCCGAGCGTTACGCGCTCGACGGCAAGCGCGTCCTCGTGCTTCTCTCCGACATGACCAACTTCGCCGACTCGCTCAAGGAAATCGCGATCACGATGGAACAGATTCCGTCGAACCGCGGCTACCCCGGCGACCTCTACAGCCAGCTGGCGGCGCGTTACGAAAAAGCGGTCGACTTCGACGGCGCGGGCTCGATTACGATTCTCGCCGCGACGACGATGCCCGGCGACGACGTGACCCACCCGATCCCGGACAACACGGGGTACATCACCGAGGGCCAGTTCTATTTGCGCAACGGCCGCATCGAGCCCTTCGGTTCGTTGAGCCGTCTCAAGCAGCAGGTCAACTCGACGACCCGCTCCGACCACCGCGCAATCATGGACTCGATGATCCGGCTCTACGCCGATTTCAAGAGCTCGCTGGAAAAGCAGTCGATGGGCTTCATGATGACCGCCTGGGACAACAAACTGCTCAAATACGGCAAGCTTTTTGAGGCGCGGATGATGGACCTCTCGGTCAACATCCCGCTGGAAGCGGCGCTCGATCTCGGCTGGAAGACTCTGGCCGAATGCTTCGACCAGACCGAAGTCGGGATCAAAACCGACCTGATTCGCGAATATTGGCCGAAAGAGGCGGCAACGAACCGGTAACCAGACATGGCTAAAATCAAGTTAACCAAAACCGAGCTTAAGAAACAGCAGGATTCGCTCCGGCAGTTCAATCGTTTCCTGCCGACGCTCCAGCTCAAGAAACAACAGCTTCAGGTCGAAATCCGCCAGAGCCGCGAACGCCTGGCGGAGAACCGCCAGCGGCGCGACGAGCTGGTCCACGAACTCCGCGACTGGATCGCGCTCTTCGGCGACACGGAAACGCTCGAATGGCTGATTGCAAGCCTCCGGCTGGTCAGGGTGGACAAGAACCAGATGAATATCGCCGGGGTGCTGGTGCCGACTTTCAAGGAAGCGATTTTCGAGCAGGCCGAACCGGACCTGCTGAAAACCCCGTGGTACACCGACGAAGCGCTGACCGCGCTCAAAGAATCGGTCGCGCTGCGTGCGGCGGGCCGGATCATCGAAGAGCAGGAGCGTTTGCTCTCCAACGAACTTCGCACCACCAGCCAGCGCGTCAATTTATTTGAAAAGGTCAAAATTCCCGAATGCCGCGAAAACATCCGCCGCATCCGGATCCAGATCGGCGACCAGGACACTGCGGCCGTGGCGCGTTCGAAAATCGCCAAAAAGAAATCCGCGGAGGTGGCCTCATGATCGTCCCGATGCGTAAAATCGTTCTGATCATCCCGCAGGAAGACCGTTCCTCGGCGGTGAATGCGTTGCGCGACCTCGGCGTGGTCCACGTCGAATCGGTCACCTTGCCGGAAGACGCCCGGCGGCTCCACCTCGCGGCCGAGCTCGCCGAAATCGGCCGGCTGAAGACGCTTCTCGAGTCATTGCCGAAAACGGCGAAAAAAAGCGCTTTCGTCAACGGCCACAGCGGCGAAGCCTTGTTCCGGATCATCCGCGACACCTTCGCCGAAGACGCCAGGAACGATCGTGAAATCGAGAAATTGCAGCAAATCAAAGTCGACTTGCTCCCCTGGGGCGAATTCGACGGCGCGATGCTCGAAACATTGCGCGCCAAGGGCGTCGAAGTTTATTTGTGCTGCGCGATGGAGGACGAGTTCAAGCGCCAGAGCCAGGAACTCGGACGCACCTGCCAGGACCTTTCGCGCGACGGCAAAACAATTCGTTTCGCGATCGTTTCGCGGGAAAAGCTCGCGCCCGAAACCATGCCGCTGGTCAAACTGCCCTGCGAAGTCCCCCTCTCGGAAATCAACCGGCGCCTTGCGGAACTCCGCAATCACCGCAAAGAGCTCGTTTCGCAGCTTCAGGACCTGCGGCAGGAGCTGCCGCATCTCCTGCGCCACCGGCAGGAACTCGAGGAGGCGCTCGAATACCTGACCGTCCGCGACTCGCTCGAAACACAGCTCGAAACGCTGCTTTCGATCGGCGGCTTCGTGCCGGAACAGGATCTCGGGAAGGTCGTCGACCTGGCCCGGGAGAAAGGCTGGGGGCTGATCGACCGCGAAGCCGATCCCAACCGGGAAGCGGTGCCGACCTTGCTCAAAACGCCGCGCTATGCGAAGTTGATCGAACCTCTGATGAAGTTCCTCGCCATCACGCCCGGTTACAACGAGCGCGACGTCAGCGTGCCGGTTTTGATTTTCTTCACCATCTTCTTCGGCATGCTGGTCGGCGATGCCGGATACGGGCTGATCTTTTTCACCGTCTCGACGGTGGCTTACGCGAAGCTTCACAAAAAACGTCCGGAGCTGCGGACGGTCCTCGCCTTTCTGATGCTGCTGACCTCGTCGGCGATCGCCTGGGGCGCCCTGACC
>JAVBUI010000216.1:0-6174 GCA_031555495.1 Victivallaceae bacterium
TGAAGCCGGGTACGCTGTTTTGCCAGTCATCTCCGGCGGGGGTGATCCGGGTGGTGAGCCCGAAACGGCCGGGTGATTCGCAATCGAGTTCGCACTCGTAAACGTATTCGCCGTTGTCCAGCCGTTCGAGAAGCTTCATCACACAGGGTTTGCCGTTGATGATTTCGTTATGGATATTGACGTTGCCGCAGTAGGCTTCAACCTTGACCTCTTCAGGCGCAAGGTCGCCGAGGGACGCGCGGACCACGATTTTGAAATGGTCGCCGACGTGGGCGTCATCGAGGTTGGTTCCGATTTCGGGGCGGCTGATGCTGAGCTTTCCGAAGTTGTCGATCAAGCGCCATTTGCGCGTGACCAATTCGCGCGCCAGCTTGGCGTCGTCGCTCATCAGCCGCAAATAGGCCGCTTCGGCCGGACCGTAGAACATGTCGGCGTACTGCTTGACCATCCGGGCGCTGGAGAAATTGCCGATCGACATCACGATCGACTCCTTCATCCGGCGCACCCAGCGCTGCGGAATATCGCCGCCGGAACGCTCGTAGAAGCAGGGGACGATTTCGTTTTCGAGCACGTCGAAGAGAGCGCGCGATTCGCAGTTGTCGGCGTCTTCATTGTCGGTGTAATTATCGTTGCCGGGAATCGCCCAGCCGCATTCGGCGGTGCACGCCTCGGCCCACCAGCCGTCGAGAATGCTGAAGTTGATGACCCCGTTGATCGCTGCCTTCATGCCGGAAGTGCCGCTGGCCTCCTGGGGACGGCGCGGGTTGTTGAGCCAGACGTCGACGCCCTGGACCAGAGAACGGGCCATCGCGATGTCGTAGTCTTCAAGGAAAACCAGCCGGTCCTGGACACCGTTGTTGCGGGCGAACTGGATCAGTTCCTGAATCAGCCGCTTGCCGCCTTCGTCGGCGGGGTGCGCCTTGCCGGCGAACACGAACTGGACCGGGTGCTGCTTGCTCCGCAAGAGCGCCAGCAGCCGTTCGGAATTGCGCAGAATCAGCGTCCCGCGCTTATAGGTTGCGAAACGGCGGGCGAAGCCGATGGTCAGGACATCGGGATCGAGCAGCGACTTCCCGGAGGTCTGGCGGCTGTAAGCGTCGCTGGCCATGATCGCGCTGCGCTGAAGCACCGTCCGCGCCTTGCGGATCATGCCCTGGCGGCAAAGCTCATGCGCCATCCAGAGTTCGTCGTCGGGAATGTTGAAAACCGAGTGCGCCAATTGCGCCGTGTCCGGATTGAACATCCAGTTCGGAACCAGATAGCGGTCGAAAATAATCCGCAGCCGGGACGAAACCCAGGACGGGATATGGACGCCGTTGGTAATATGGGTGATCGGAATTTCGGCAAGCGAACGCTGCGGCCAGAGCGACTGCCACATCGCACGGGCGACTTCGCCGTGGAGCTGGCTTACTCCGTTGCTGTAATTGGCCAGGCGCAATCCAAGGACGGTCGTCGAAACCGAAGTTCCGGTATCGCGTTCGCTCACCGGCATCCCCCAGCGGAGGATGCGGTCGACGTCGAGATTGGCCCGGCGGGCGAGGACTTCGAGATACGGACGGATGTGGGAAACGGGGAAAACCTCGTTGCCCGCCGGAACCGGAGTATGAGTGGTGAAAACGTTGGTCCGCCAAACCACCTCGAGCGCGGTATCCGCATCGAGCCCGTTTTTGACCAGATGCTCGATTCGCGCCAGCGACAGAAAGGCGGCGTGACCTTCGTTCATGTGGCAGACCGCCGGATCGCAGCCGAGGGCGGTGATCGCCTTGAAGCCGCCGACGCCCAAGAGCAGCTCCTGATGGATGCGCATTTGTTCATCACCGCCGTAGAGCCGCCAGGTGACCTCGCGAAGATCGGGCGGGTTCTGCGGGATCTCGGTATCGAGCAGCACCAGCGGGATATTGCCGGCCCAGAGAATCCAGACGGCGGCGAAGAGCTCGCGGTCCTTGAGGTCGATCGAGATGGTGATGCTCTTGCCCTGATGATCGCGGGCGCGGACCAGCGGCATGTTGTGGATTTCGTTTTCGGGGTAATGTTCGATCTGCCAGCCGTTGCGGTCGAGCATCTGGCGGAAGTAGCCCTGGCGGTAGAGCAAGCCGATCGCCACCATGGGCAGCGTCATATCGGAGGCCGCCTTGACATGGTCGCCCGACAGCACGCCGAGGCCGCCGGAGAAGATCCGGACGCTTTCGTGAATGCCGAATTCCATCGAGAAATAAGCGACCCGGCGCGAAGCGATATCGGTGGTCTCGGGAACCGCGCGCTCAAACTCGGTCTGAACGGCGCGGAGCTGCCGCAAATAGGCAGGGTCATGAGCGAGTTCTTCCAGACGCTCCTGCGGCACCAGTCCGAGGAAGCGGCGGCTGTTGCCTTCGACGTCGCGCCAGAGATTGGGGTTGATGCGGACGAAGAGCTCAATCGCCAGCGGGTGCCAGCACCACCACATGTTGTTGGAGAGCTTTTCGAGGAATTTAAGTTCCTTCGGCATGCAGGGAGATACGTTGAATAATTTGACGCTCATGGTTGTTCTTTCCGAAAAAATTTCAAAAATAAAAAAAGTACCGTCGTCCATTGACTATACGGACAACAGTACCTTACTTGCGCTTCCGCCTGATTGCAAGGGCGGCATTGCGCGGTGCGCCGATTTTTCAATCATTTGCACCGGCGCCGCTCTTTATTTCGCTTCGACTCTCAGGACGCTGTTGAGCGTGCCGAGGTCATTCGATGCGAAACAGGGGTTGTTCTCGTCGATCCGCCAGTCGCCGTCGACTACGAACTTGTATTCGTATTCGCCGGGCGGCAGCATCAGGACGCCGCGATAGACGCCTTCATCCTTTTTGTCGGCCAGGATTTTGGCGGCAGGGTCCCAGTCATTGAAGGAACCGGCAACTGCTACGGTTTTTCCCTGACCGGCTTCGATCACAAATTCGACTCTGCGGCGCACAACCGCTTCCGCGATTTTCGATCCGGCTTCATTTTTCTTCGCCATAGCACACCTCACATTCCCAAAAAAATTAAGTGCAAAACTCCTGAAAGCCCCCCGCCTTCAGGATTCACAATTCTTAATATAACATCAATTTACAATAATTCCAGTCCGCTTCGAAAAAATCGACGTTTAAATATTATTACAAAGAAGTTAAAATTATGTTTTTATTGCAAATTTCGTTCTTTTTAGCCAATAGCAATCCATGCATCCGGCGTCTTCTTCGCCCTGATTCCGGCGTCGACCACGGCGGCGATTTCGATCGTTTCGCGACTGTCGACCGGAGCGGGCCCGCCCGCGTAGAAGGCGAGCATCGCCTCGATCAGGTTTGGAAAGAAATTGCCGAGCTGCGGCAGATCGCAGACCTTGCCCTTGCCGGTGACCGAAGCGCCGAAGGGAAGATTCAGATTGAGCGTCACCGACGCCCGGCGGCCGTCGGCGTATTCGAGCAGCATGTGGCTGGTGGAGCCATGACCGCACTGCATCACGCGGCGGATGCCGCATCCCATGGCCGAAACGATCATTTCAACCTGATGGATGCTGTATTCCTCGAAACTGCGGCCGCCGCCGCGAACCGCCATGAAGTCGACCGCGTCGCAGGCCAGCTCGCCGCGGGCCGCGATCAATTCATCGGCGAAGCGGAGCGCCGAGGAGGAAAAGAGCGGCGTATGATGCCGGTCGGCACGCGCAAAAAGCCGTTCGGCGGCGGCGCGGTCGGGCGCGAAAGGCTTGTCGATATAAACCGGCTTGCCGCTCGCCAGGGGAATCTCGGCGAGCCGCTCGTGCGCGTCGGGATTGGAGGGGGAAAGGATGCAGATCGCGTCGCAGTGTTCGACCAGTTTTTCCAGATTCTTTTCGGGCGCAATGCCCATTTCGCGGCACCAGACTTCGAGCGGACGCCCGCCGGCGGGCGCTTCTTCGTAAGCCATCGCGACTTCAAAGTCGGAACCGAGCTTGGCGGCCTTGAACCAGCCGGGGTAATTATTGGCGTGCCACTCGTCGATGAAAAGGTCGACGAAACCGATTTTCTTCTTCATAGTGCTGTTATCTTCCAAGCTGTTTTTTCAGGAAAACGACCGCGTCGGCAATATCTTTGGCCGGATCAAGGCCGACTTCGCGCTCGATGGTCAGGAAGCCGGTATAGCCGGTGTCACGGAGAGCCCCGAGGTATTCGTCCCATTTGACCTGTCCCTTGCCGAGCGGAACTTCTTCAAAAAGCTGCCCGGTGCGCTTGACCAGCGCCTCGAAGCCGCCTTCGGCAAAGGCTTCGTAGACTTCACGCGGGTTGCAGGAGCGGTAATGAATCCCGTCCTTGGCATGGGTGTGGACGATGTGCCCCGCAAGCGTCCTCACCGCGGCGGCGGGATCGGCGTTGAGCACCATCGCGAGGTTGGCGGGGTCCATGTTGATGCCGAGCCCGGCGGAGCCGACGTCATTGAGGAGACGTTTCAGCACTTCGGCCGATTCAGGGCCGGTCTCGATCGCAATGACCGAGCCCCGGCTTGCGGCGTAGCGGGCGACCTGCCCCACGGCTTCGACCATGATCGCATATTCGGGATCCTTGGGATCTTCCGGCACCACGCCGATGTGGTTGGTAATGATCCGGGTGCCGAGCTCGAGGCCCATGTCGACCAGTTTGCAGACATTGGCGACCCGCTGCGGAATTTCCGCCGGGCGGCTGTAGCCGTGTCCGGGCATGTCGCCGCAGATGCCGGCGAAAACCAGTCCGCAGTCGTTGACGTACTGCTTCAGTTCACGCACTTCCGTCACCGGTTTTTCCAGCAGATTGAATTCCGGGTTGGCGCCATAAAACTGAATTCCTTCGCAGCCGAGTTCGGCGGCCAGCCGGATACCCTCGCGAAGCGACTTCTGAAGCGTTTCAACAATAACCCCGATTTTCATAAAAAAGTCCTTTCGTTTTGAGATTACCCGGACACTATAATTTCAAGTGCCGCTGAATGCAATCGCAAAGCGCGCTTTTTCAGCGATTTTTCTTGCACCCGCGCGAATATCGGCTATATTACCGATGATAAAGAATAACCAGAGGAGATTTTCCATGAGCGCCGGAGTCAAAAACACGCCCCTGTTCGCCGAACACATCGCCATCGGAGCCAAAATGGCCCCCTTCGCCAACTGGAACATGCCGATCAACTACGTCGACGGCATCATCGCCGAGCATAACCATACCCGCAGCGCCGCCTCGATTTTCGACATCTGCCACATGGGTGAACTGCGCGTCTACGGCCCCGGCGCGGCGGCGGCGCTGGACAAAATCCTCGCCCGCCCGGTGCTCGGCCAGCCGCTCGGCGTCTGCCGTTACAATTTCCTGCTCAACGACCGCGGCGGCGTGACCGACGACCTGATCGTCTACGCGATGGCTCCGGACGATTTTTTCATCGTGGTCAACGCGGCGAACATCCGCGAAGACGAAGCGGCCTTCGCCGCGCTGCTGCCGCAGGGCGTGCTGCTGGAGAACCTTTCGGGCGCGATCGCCAAGATCGACCTTCAGGGCCCCGCTTCGGCCAAGGTGCTCAACCAGCTCGGCGTCCCCAACGAGGAGCTGCCGGGGTATTTTCATTGCAAAACCCAACTCGTCTCCGGCATCCCGTGCATCCTGAGCCGTACCGGTTACACCGGCGAGCTCGGCTTCGAGCTTTATTTCGACGAAGAACGCGCGGTCGAGCTTTGGGATATTTTGCTGGTGACCGAACCGGTCCGTCCGGCGGGCCTCGGTGCGCGCGACACGCTGCGGCTGGAGGTGGGCTATCCGCTTCACGGGCATGAATTGAGCCCTGAGACTTCACTGATCGAGGCGGGTTTCGGGCCGTTGCTCAAGCTGAAAGAGAATCCGGACCGCGACTTCCACGGCCGCGCCGCGCTGCTGGCAAAGCCGGTGACGAAGAAACTGGTCGGGATCAAGCTTGCGGGGCGCCGCGCGAGTCGTGCGGAGAGCGCGATTTACAATGAGAAGGAAGAGCAAGTAGGAGTTGTGACCTCCGGTGCATTCGGCCCCTCGGTGGGGACGGCGGTGGCGATGGGGTATGTTGATATCGCGTACGGAGAAGAAGGGACCAAACTCCTGCTGGACGCGGGCTCGGCGAAGCTCCCGGGCGAAGTGGTGAAGCTGCCGTTTTATGCCGGAGGGTCGTTGCGCGAGAAAATCGTCTGACGCGCTTGTTAGGAGCGGAGCGCAT
>JAVBUI010000251.1:0-4089 GCA_031555495.1 Victivallaceae bacterium
GATTTCGCCCGGTTTGAGGCCGCCCGCTTCATTGACGAGATTCAAATAAACCGTGCTCCAGACCTCCGGCAGTGTCGCCGCCTCGGCGAGCGAAAGCCCCGCCGGGACCGGCAGCACCATGCCCGCCGGGACCGCCGCCAATTCGGCGTAGCCGCCGCCGCCGAGGAGGGCGCATACTTCGTCGCCGGGCCTGACCGAGGCGTCCGGCGGCGCTTCGAGGACGGTGCCCGCGACCTCCAGGCCGCACCAAGGTGGCCAGTCGGGCGGAGAGGCGTAACAGCCGTCTTTCTGCATCAGGTCGGCGCGGTTGATCGCCGCGGCGCGGACTTTGATCAGGACTTCGCCTTCTTTGCGGATCGGGTCCGGGACTTCGCGCCAGGCGAAGTTGCGTTTTTCGTCGAGAGTCATTGCGTACATGTTGTTATCTCCAAGTCGCCAGGCCGGATGCGGCCAGCAGAATTTCTTCGGTCAGGAGATCGTGTTCGTAGGAATACGGATTCTCGATTTCTCCCCGGATCATGCCGGCGAACTCCTCCAGGTGGGCGGCGAAACGGTCGGAAATTACCCCGAAGTCGAGCGTATGAATCCCCGCTTCGTAGCCCGGAATCGCCGTTTCGAGCGCGAGGCGCATTTGCAAACGTCGCCCGTCGAAGCACTCGAGGGGACAGAGTTCGACCGAGGCGTTGGTGCCGCAGATTTTTAATCGGCGGCGCTCGAGGCCGTCGCATTCTTGGCTGCAGGCGCGCAAAGTCGCGGTGGCGTGCGGATATTCCAGCACCGCCATGCCGCAATTGAGGATTGTTTCGGGGTAACCGGGGGCGGCCTTGAGGAACGGCGTGACTCCGGTCGGCCGCCCCAGCAGCGCGGCGACGAAATCGACCAGGTGGCTGCCGAGGTTGAACAGAATGCCGCCGGGGAGTTTGCCGAGATAGTCCTGATAGGCTTCGCCGCCGTAACGGTGGCTCATCGAAGCCTGAACTTCAAAGATTTCACCGAAATACCCCGCCTTTGCCGCCTTGAGGCACCACTGCATCGCCGGGTTGCCGCGGAACATGTAACCCATCTGGAACGGCAGTCGCCGTGTGCGGCACTCGTCCAGCAATTCCCTGAATTCGGCAAGGCTGGTTCCGCCGGGTTTGTCCATGTGGATCGCAACGTTGCGCCGGGCACAGCGGAGCGCGGTTTCGACCAGTTCGAGGTTCGGGCGTTCGACCATGACCGCCTGCAACCCGGGGATTTGAAACAACTCCTCCTCGCTGACGAAGGGAAGCCCTTCGAAGGCCGAGAAGTCGTCGCCGACGAACTTCGCCTTTGAGGAAAATTCCCGGTCGTCGACCACTCCGGCGATTTCAAAGACCTCCGGCAGCCGCCGCAGACTTTTCATGATCCCGGCGTGTTCATGGCAGACGCCGATCTGGCCGATTTTGATCTTTTCTTTCATCGGAGAGATTCCTTTCATTCAAATTGACAGTTGTGCGGACCGGGCGTCCGGCCTCCGTCGACCTGGCGGTCTGTGTGAACTCCGACCGGCGAATTTCATCATTTGAGGCCGGCAAGGTAGTCGTCCATCCGGTCGTTGTTTTTCCACTCGAAGTCTTTCGGGCAACGCGCGATTTCCCGGTGCAAGCCCTCGAAAATCGGAACCAGGGAACTTTGCGTCATGCTTGTAGCCGCAAGCACCTTCGTGTTGTCGATGGTCCGGTCGAAGAGCCGGTCGTACTCCAGTTGCCAGCGGGCGCCGCGGCAATACGGATCGGGCTGGACGAGCCTGAGGTAATCTTCCTTGTCCACCCAGACGGCTTCCAGTTTGCAAAGCTCGCGATAATAGCCGGCGATTTCACCCCAGGTGCGGTGTTCCGCCGTCGAGACGGTAAAGTCTTCGCAGAGGGCCTTTTCATTGAACAAAAGCCCGGCCAGCATTCGCGCCACATCGCCGCCCCAGCTCAGTGTCGTCCGGACGTTTTCGGCTTCGCGCGGCAGCACTGTGCGCTTCCCCGCGAAAGCCCTCCCCAGCGTGTCGTGCGCTTCCAGCGTCACCAGCGGGTAGCGCATCAGGGAATAAGTGATCGCCGGACGCACGATCGTCCAATTCCGCTTTGAAAGCCCACGCAGCATGTTCTCCCCGCGCGCCTTGTAGATCGAGTAATCATCCGAGTTGCGCAACAGCACGTCATCTGACGCATCCAGCAGCCGCGGCGAATTCTCCCGGATCGGGTGTTCCTTGTCATCGTAAACCCGGTAGCTCGAGAGGTAAATATAGTGTTCCGTACGGTCCAGCAGTTCCGGCAGGTACTCGGGCAGTTCCCGGCTGCCGTAAATCAGGAAGTCCACGATGCCGTCGTAGGACTTGGGCAGCAGCTGCCGGAGAAACTTCTTGTCTTTGGCGTCCGCCTTGAAGCGGGTGACATTGGGATGGATGGAGGGGGCTTCGTCGAGCGAAACCGCGTCCACGCGAAAACCCATTTCAGCGAGGATGGGGACGAGATACCGTCCCATTGCGCCGGTGGCGCCGAGGACCAGGACTCTTTTTTGCATTGCGTGCGTTCTCCTGTGTTGTATGCTTGAACTTTGTGCGCGACAATCCTGAAAGGACGAAAAAGACGTAAAAGGCGTACCCGTGTGCCGCTCTTGTCCCCGGGCCGGTAGAGCGCCAGCGACCGGCCCGCTATCCCGAGGCCGACGTTCGGCCGCCGCTGGGCCGCGCCTCCGTACGACGGAGGGCGAGATTGGCGCTCCGCGCTTTTTTTTATAACACGTTGCTGATGTGCCAATTGAGGTTGTCTAGCACGCTCCGCGTCGCGCGTACGGTCGGTTGAGTCATCAGCGCATTTTCCGTATATCCGGTCGCCGTGAAAATGATCGACACCCCCAGCGCCGGTCCCAGAAAACGGTGCGGACGGCTGAATTTGCCGTTGCACAGATGAATGAACGGCATCTTCAACTCTTGTTTCAGCAGCATCGTCGTCCGAAATGCCTCCGCCAACTCCTCCGGGGTATCCGCCGTATGTACGATCTTCACCGCGTCCGCTCCCCGTTTTGCCAGCTCCGTCAAATGTTCCAGAACCTGTTCCCCATTGCGCGGACAACTCATATGCGACGAAATCACCACTTCCGCCCCCTTTGCGTGAATCTTGCCGATCAAACGCTTCTGGCGGTCGATCGCCCGGGCGTTGCGCGTGATCTCCATCGGCGAAGGATCGTAAAGGTCCCCCATCACGTCGATCATCGCCGCTCCCGCGTCGACCGCCTTCAGCAGCAGCTTCTGCCGCTCCGCGTCGGAAGACGCCGCCCAATTGTCGTTGCGGTAAAAGATGAACATGAACGGCAAATGCACCGCGTCGGTCACGCTCCGCAGCGCCTCGGTATTGCGGAACTCCGGTTTCAGGTCGGAGAGCTCCACCGCAAGCGCGTCCGCGCCGTCGAATTCGGCGGTGCGCGCGGCGGCGATCAGCTGCTGCGGCGTTTGGCCCCGGAAGAGCGCGGTGACGACCGGGCGGGATTGATGGAGAAAAGAACGTTTCATTGCGGACTCCTCCCTTGTTCTATATCTTAGTATACCGCGAAATCTTCTCACGGCAATCCCCCGAAACGGTTCTTTTGGAAAAGAATGATGCAATGAACTTCTTGATTTCTGAAAAATCGGGATTATTTTGAAACTGTGTCATCAAAAGGAGAAATGTTTCATGACCATTCAGGAAATCGCCCGCCTGGCGGGCGTCTCGCCGGCCACGGTATCGCGGGTTTTCAGTCACCATCCAGGGATTCGCGACGATGTGAGAACGCGGGTGCTCGAAGTCGCTCGGGAGCACGATTACCACCCCCGTGTCGCGGGAAAGCAGAAAAATGTGGTGATCATCACTCCCTACGACTCGGTTTTTCCCGTCCAGAGCTGCGTCGATATGCTGCTGATGGCACTGACCCAGACGCTGCCGGCCCGGGGGTTCCGGCTGGAAATTCTGCCGCTCAACAACCTCGAGCGTCTGGCGAGCATTCAGTTCTGCGCCGCGGTGGCGATCGGGGTGGAACCGGGCGATTTTCCGGACTGGGCGGAGCGTTTTTCGGTGCCGCTGGTGATCGTCGACCGTGAGG
>JAVBUI010000210.1:0-5224 GCA_031555495.1 Victivallaceae bacterium
GCGACGGCGGCGAAAATCCGCTGGCAAAGGACCGCCGCGCCGCCCAAAGCATTTTTAAAAAACCGTCGAGCAAAATTTCGCTCGACGCCGTTCCGGCCCTGATGAACCGGTCGGAGTTGTTCCACGCCTCCTGCGTTAACGGCTGGGTGGTCGGCATCGTAATTCCGCAGGACTGGAAGACGCCGCTGCTGCTGCCGTTTTTCGCCCGTTTTTTCGCCGGGACCGTCATCGTGCTGGCGGTGGTGATCGCGACGATTTTCATCATCTGCAGCCGGCTGAACCGGCCGCTGATTCTGCTGTCGCAGGCCGCCCGGGAGGTCGGACAAGGCAACTTCGCCGCGCCGCTGCCGGAACTCAGGAGCGACGACGAAATCGGAGACCTCGCCGGCTCTTTCCGCCAGATGCAAAATGCGCTGGCCGATTATATCGTCCGCCTCAAAGAGACAGTGGCGGCGCACGAGCGATCCGAGGGAGAACTCCACGCCGCCAAGGCGATCCAGCAGGATATCCTGCCACACATCCTGCCGCCGCTGCCGGAGTGCCGGAGCCTGGTTTGCGCGGCGGACCTGATTCCCGCCCGGGGGGTGGGCGGCGACCTCTACGATATTTTCCCGGTCGGCCAGGACCATTGGGCGCTGATCATCGGCGACGTCTCCGGCAAAGGGGTTCCGGCGGCGCTCTTCATGGCGGTGACGCAGACGCTCCAGCGCAGCATCGCCCAGACCTTGCAGACGCCGGAGGCGATCGTCACGCAGCTGAACCGGATGCTGTCCAAGGACAACACCAGTGAAATGTTCGTCACCTACTGGCTCGGGATTCTCGACCTCCGGACAGGCTCGCTCGCGTTTACCAACGGCGGGCACAATCCGCCGCTCCTGCAACACCGCGATGGCCGCGTCGAACTCCTGAAGCAGCGCCACGGCCCCATGCTCGGCGTGGTCCCGGCCCGGCAATACCGAAGCGACACGATCACCCTCGCTCCGGGCGACATGCTGATCCTCTACACTGACGGCGTGACCGAAGCGTTCAACGCCGCGGAGGAAATGTTCGGCAACGACCGGCTGGCCGAAACAATTTCGGCCCACCGCGATTGCGGCCCGACTGAGATGCTAGACGCGATCCAGAACGCCGTCTTCCGGCACGCCGGCGGCTTCGAGCAGTCCGACGACATCACCATGCTGCTGCTGCAATACGGCCGCGAATGCCTCGAGGTCCCGGCGAAGCCTGAAGAGCTGGAGAAGGTGATAACGTTTTTCGATGAATTTCCGGCGGGCCGGAGGTTGTCTTCCCGCTCGCGCAATCTGTTCCGGGTCGGCATCGAGGAGGTGTTCGCCAACATCGTCAATCATGCGTATCCCGGCGGCGGCGGCATGGTCACCCTCCGCATCCGGGAGGAGGGAAACCGGATCCTGATGAGCTTCGCCGACGGCGGGAGCCCCTTCAATCCGCTCGAACACCCGGAGCCGGACCTGACCGTGCCGCTTCCGGAGCGCCCGGTCGGCGGCCTCGGCATCCACCTGATCCGGAACAAAATGGACTTTGTCGAATATCAATATCAAGACGGCAAAAACAGTCTGACCATCGGGAAAAATTGCGATGAATCCATCAACTGAATGCATCGACTTCGCGTCCCCCTACTGCCCGTGCAAATTGGCGGAGACGGGGCACTGCATCGTTTGTCCGCAGTGCTCCGGGGGAGAATTCTGCCATTGCTCCGGGACGGACGGCTTCTGCGTTTCGCTGGAGCTGCGGAACAACGGCAACCGGGCGAGAGCGCTGCGGCAAACCCATCGCTGCCGGGTCGCCAAAGTCATTGCTTTCGGAGACAATGTCCGGTTCATCCGGCTGGCGGTCCCCGGCGATCTGGCCCGGGAGTTGGCCCGTCCGGGCAGTTTCGCTTTTCTGCGGACCGCTGAAAATCCATTCTTCGACGTGCCGCTCTCGGTGCTTTTCTCCGAAATCGGGACCGTCAGCTTCGCGGTGATTCTCAAAGGGGTCAAGACCGCCGCGTTCCGGGACCTCAAGACCGGGGACGAAGTCTTTTTGCGCGCGCCCTATTGGAACGGCACGTTCGGGCGAAAAAATCTCGCCGCGCAACACAACGGCAAAGCGCTGGTCCTGGTGCGCGGCATCGGCTTCCTGCCTTCGGTCGCGGTCATCGATCAATTGCGCAAACAGCATAACGAGCTCACCATTTACATGGACAAAGCGAATTTTCCGCCGGAACTCCCCGAAGCATTCAGGAAGCTGTTTGAAATCGAAACGCTGCCGTGCACGCTCGCCGGTCCCGGAGGGTTGACCGGCGAAGCATGTGAGATCATCCGCCGGGCCCTGGCGGACGGCACGGATTTCATCCACATCGGCGGTTCGGACTTCCTGATCGGCGAGATCGTCCGTTTCCTGCAAGGGCTCAAGCGGAACGACGTGGCGCTCTCCTGCTGCAACAATGCCAAAATGTGCTGCGGCGAAGGCATCTGCGGCGCCTGTACCGAAGACGATGCGCGGGAGGTCCGGCATTTGTGCAAAGAACAACTTGATCCATACACATTCGGCGGGAGGAACTGATGGCAAAAATCATCATCATCGGCGGCGGCTGGGCCGGAGTTTCCGCCGCGGCGGCGGCGAGGCAGAACGGCGCGGACGTGACGATCGTCGAGAAGACCGATCTGTTGCTCGGTACCGGCAATGTCGGCGGAATTTTCCGCAACAACGGCCGCTTCACGGCGGCGGAGGAGTTCATCGCGCTCGGCGGCGATGGACTCTTCGCCGTGCTCGACGGTTGCGCGCTTCACCGGGACATCGCCTTCCCCGGCCACATTCATGCGTCGCTCTATGCGGTCAACCTGATCGAAGCCCACGTCCGGCGTTACTTGCTCTCGCTCGGCGTCAAGCTCAAAATGGAACACGGCGTCTCCTCCGCCGACTGTCGGAACGGGCGCCTCTCCGCCGTCGGGCTGAACTCCGGCGAACGGGTCGGGGGCGACGTCTTTGTGGAAACAACCGGCTCATCGGGCCCGATGGGCAATTGCCTCCGCTACGGCAACGGCTGCGTGATGTGCATCCAGCGCTGTCCCGCCTACGGGCCGAGGTTCAGCGTCAGCATGCATTGCGGCGTGCCGGACCTTCACGGCGAACGCGCCGAAGACACGCCGGGGGTGTTCTCGGGCTCCTGCAAACTCGCCAGGGCGAGCCTTTCCCATGAATTGAGGCAACAGCTCGACCGCGACGGCGTCGCGATCCTGAAGCTTCCCCCCGAAGAGGTCAATTACGAAAAACTCAAGTCGAAGGCCTGCAAACAATACGCGCTCAAGGAGTTTTCCGAGAACGTCATATTACTCGACACCGGCGACGCCAAACTGATGACAAGCTATTATCCGCTGGAAAAACTCCGTCGCGTCCACGGCCTGGAAAACGCCCGCTTCATCGACCCTTACGCGGGCGGCAAGGGCAATTCGATCCGCTATCTCTCGATCGCGCCGCGCTCCAATGCGATGCAAGTCGACGGGCTCGAAAATCTGTTCTGCGGCGGCGAAAAAAGCGGCCCCTTCATCGGCCACACCGAAGCGATCGTGACCGGAGCGCTGGCGGGACACAACGCCGTCCGGCACGCGCTCGGCCTCCCGTTGCTGGAGCTCCCGGAAACCCTTGCCGTCGGCGACATCATCTCCTTTGCCAACCGGAACTTCAAGGACCGGGGCGACAAACAATCGCGCTTCACCTTCTCGGGCGGCGTCTTCTTTGAGCGGATGAAGGAACGCGGACTTTACTCGACCAGCGTCGGCGAAATCCATGACCGCGTGGCGGCGGCGGGACTCTCGGGCGTGTTCGGCCGGAGTTTATAAATGGACTTCGGCAACTGGATTTGTTGGATTCTTTTGCCGTTGGCAGGCTTCGCCGGCATGGTTTCGGGCGGTTACTGGGGCATCGGCTGCAGCTGGCTGATCGTACCGGCCACGCTGCTTCTGGGCGCCACGCCGATGGAGGCGGCGGGCATCGCGCTGCTGCAGATGGTCCCTTCGATCCTGCCGGTGGCGGTCCGGGACGCGCCCGCCCTCGGCTGGGGGCCGAAGAGCTTCGGGCGAGGCCTGTTGATCCCGCTGGCGCTGACAAGCTTGCTCTTTTCTTTTGCGGGGCGGCCGGTCAATGTCTTTTTTTACGAACGCTTCGGCGACACGGCGTTCCAGTGCTTCTTCGCGGCGGCGATGGTTTACCTCGGCTTGAAGATTTTTTTCAGCCGTCCGGTCGAATACGGGGCGACGCTGCCGGTTTTCGACTCCGGGGCCAGGGCGAAAGCGGGGATTTTCGGCGCTCTCGTCGGATTTGCGAGCTCGCTCCTCGGCATCGGCGGCGGCATGTTCTTCCGCCCGCTGCTGGCAGGCTATTACAAAGTCCCCGAAAAAGAGACCGCCAACGCGGTCCGCTTTCTGCTGCTCCTGACCGCCCTCGGCGGCGGCATCGCCTACATCTTCAGTTCCGGCGGCGTCCAGTGGCGGATCGTCTGGTTCGCCGCTCTGGTGACATTGGGCGGCATGGCCGGATTCCCGCTCGGCGTCCGGCTTCACCGGACCGTGCTCGACAACGGCTACGCCCGGCACATCCACCGGAGCTTCGCGGTGATCGCCCTGATCGTAGTCGTCAACCTGATCTGCACGATGGCGGGTTGGCTTACCTTCAGCCGCTGCCTGATGACGGCGCTGGCAGTCCTGCTGCTGGCCTATCTGGTCCTTTTCGCCCGCTACGCCGCCAAACATCCGCGCGTCAACAGCAATCGATGATCATCACCGCCCGGCTGAAATCGCCCGCCGCGAGGTCCTGTTTCCTGATCCAGAAATAGGCGCGCCCGGCGTCGCCCCAGATCATCACGGGGCGGTTGTCTTCATCCAATTGCAGCAAGAGCCGCCAGTCATCGATTTCGCCTCCGAAGCGCTGGACACACTCCTCGCGGTGGTCGTTGTCCTGGATCGGAACCGGATAGCCGAACATCTGGTGACAGGGCTGCGATTGCTCCACGGCGTAGATCGAACCATCGAGCGAATCCATTTCCGCGCTTTTAAACGGCTTGAAGGCGAGATATTTGATTTCGCCGACTTCAAACATCTCCCCCCGCTCCGGCGGCGGGCGCCCCCCCGGATAACACGGGGCGGGGGCCAAAACCACCCATACCAAAAAAACGGCTCACCACAACGGCGCGCCGGCCCCAAACAAAAAAAAAACACACCCGGAG
>JAVBUI010000356.1:0-5511 GCA_031555495.1 Victivallaceae bacterium
ACTCAATTGCTTTAAAAAAAGAAAAAAAAGCGCGAAGCGCCAATCTCGCCCTCCGTCGTACGGAGGCGCGGTCCAGCGGCGAAACGCTGGTCGCTCGCCACGGGCGAGCGAAGCTAAGCAAGCGCAGCGTAGCGCTCCCCCCAATGTCGGCGGAGCCGACTCCGCTCTGCGAAAGCGAGGTCGGCAGCCGAAGCGAAGCCGGCGAACGACGCCGAGCGAAGCAGTGGAACGGTCGCTCCGGCCTGTCGGCCTCCGCTCGGGCCGGGCTCCGCACCGCGACTGACGTCGCGTTTCTTGAGCTGGGCTGCGCCCGGGCGAAGTCAGTGAGGTTTCACCTCACACTCCACCAAAGGGCGCTGCCCTTTGGAAACCCGGCCGACCGTCGGCCTCGGAGAACTTTGAATCGTACATCAACCGTAATTTATAGAAGGAGCACCTGAATGAAAACGATCCTCGCCGCCATGCTGCTGACTGCCCTCACCGCCCTCTCTTCCGGAGAAGAGTACACGCTCGACCCCGCCGCCTGGCAAAGCCTCAAAAACACCTCCGAACGCGAAAACGCCCTCGTCGCCGCCGGAAACGTCATGCTCAAAAGCAAAGAATTCTACCCGGTCGATCCCGCCAAAACCTACAAACTCTCCGCCACCGTCAAAAACTCCGACGGCTCCACCCCCGCCGCGCTCTACATCGGCTTCATCCCCTGTACCGCCGACAAAACCATGATCACCGCGGTCAACATGAACGCGATGCCCTCCGTCACCGGCGAACTCGCCGCCGACTGCGAAGCCAAAGACACTGTTGTCAAACTCAAACCCGATAACGCCGCCAACTGGACGGCGAAACTCGCCGGAGCTTCCCTCGCCTTTGACGCGAAAGCCGACTTGAGCGACCTCCCCAACCTGAAGATCGCGCGGATCAAGTCGCTCGAAACCAAAGACGGAGCCTGTCTTGTCACCCTCCTCGGCCCCGTCGGCTTCAAGCTCGCCGCAGGCGCCTCCGTCAGAATCCATACCGGCGGCGGCTCCTTTATGTACCCCGTCCTCGCCGGCAAACCGGCTCCGGCCGACTGGACCACGCTTTCGGGCACGGTCAAAGGTATGCGGGATCAGGGCTACGCCTTCAACGCCTGGCCGAAACCGGCCGCGTTCTGCCAGGTGGTGATCCTCGCCAACTGGGACAACCCCAAGAGCGTCATCGAACTAAAGGACGTCAAACTTACGGTTGAATAATTCGTCTGGAATGAAAGGAGCCTCGCATGAGAAGGAAATTCACGCTGATTGAATTACTGGTGGTGATTGCGATCATCGCCATCCTTGCCGCAATGCTGCTTCCGGCCCTCAACAAGGCGCGCTCGCAAGCCCGCAAGGCGGCTTGCGTCAACAACCTGAAATCGCTGGGAATCGCGCAGGCGGGATACCTCAACGACAGCAATGTCTACCAACAGATCTGTGCTGCTGGAGTGAGGAGCTTCGACGGACTTTTTTACGCCAACGGCTGGAAATTCCAGCTCGGGCAGTACCTCGGCATCTCGTCACTGCCGAACGTCGAGGTCGTCCGCAAGGATTTTCTCTGGAAAGGCGCGTTCCGCTGCCCGGAGTGGTCGATGGAAAAAATGACACAGGCCTATCGTACTTATGTCGCCGGTTGGGCCGCCGGACGCTGCGACGGCGGCGGCGGTTACGGGCAGAGCTATGCTGCCAACCGGATCGGCTACATCAGTTCCACAGGGGCGATTTTCACCCGGCAGGTTCAGCTCAAAGTACCGAGCGAAACGGTGGTGATCGGCGAAAGCTCCGACCTTACCGCGCCGGACGCCTGGCAGGCGTCGATTTTTTATGCCGGGCCGCTCGGGTGGACGCGCGACTATTTCGCGGGGCGCCACGACGATTACAACTCCATGCCGGTCCTGTGGGGCGATTCGCATGTCAGTGTGATGCGCAACGAGGAACTGATGACCGGAAAGAACGGGCAGAGGGATTACTACTTTATGATCACACGATAAAGTATTGCGGTGAACGCTTCCGATCGGCGTTGCGGTGGTGCTGCGGGAGATATCGATAATGATTGGGATCGGCGTTGAATTTTGGCGAAAATGAAAAATATTATAGCAGGAGACTATTCAAAGTATGAAAAAAATATTTTTGGGAATGGGACTGCTGTTGTTTGCATTGGCGATGGCGGCGGCGGAGCTGACCGCGGCGGAGAAAAAACTTGCGGAGCGGCCGTTGGGTGATTACAAAGAGATGATCACGCCGCCGGAGATTCCGCGCGCCTTCGATGTTCACCGCGACGGCTGCCCGGTTTGCGGCGACAAAATCAAGAAACATGGCATGTATGCCTGGATCATCGACGAGGCGAAGCCATTCAAACTCCAGTGTCCGGAGTGCGGGACAGTGTTCCCGGATAACGATTACGAAGCTTATTTCAAAAGCGGCTTCAAGGATCAATCGCTTTTGACCGGCAAAATCGTCGACGCCGGTCGCGGCTGGCGCAACGGCGGAAAACCGGATAAATATTGGTTCGTCGCCTATTACAACCACTGGACGATGAAGCGGCGGATCGAAAATTTGCTGACGTCTCTCGCCGCCGGTTACATCCGCACCGGCGACGGCGCATTGGCGCGGCGGGCGCTGGCGATGCTCGATTCTCTGGCGGACTGTTATCCGCGTTACGATTACAACAAACAGTCGCGTTACGCCGAAGAGGTCCATCCGCCCTACACCGGGCGGATCGTCAACGCGATCTGGGAGACCGGCATCGCCGCGTCCATCGCCGACGCTTACGCCAAAGTCGCTCCGGCGCTTTCGACCGAAGACGCCGAGCTTCGCGCCGTGACCGGCAAGGACAACGCCGCGATCAGAGACAATATCGAGAACAACATGCTCCGGGTGATGGCCGACGACGTGATGACCCAGAACGGCCGGATTCACGGCAATTACGGAATGCACCAGCGCGCGCTGCTCAAAATCGCGCTTGCGCTCAAGGGGCGCGGCGGCGACCCGGATGACCGCGCGATGGTGCGGTGGGTGACGGATTACCGGAAGAGCTACGCCTTCAGCACGCCTTTCGATTATGTGATTTACACCAGCGTCTTCGGCGACGGCGCGGCGATGGAGTCGCCTGGGTACAACAGCTTATGGCTTGATTGCATCGCCCAGATGGCGGAGCTTCTGCGCGAATACGGGATGGATTACGCGAAACTTCATCCATCCTCGGCGCGGCTTTTCACCTCGCCCGCCAAGCTGGTGGTCTGCGGGGCGTTTTCACCGTCGTCGGGGGATTCGGGAAGCATCGGGGCCAAATTCATTTACAACGGCGGCCCGGGGGCGGTGCGTTATTCCTTCAAGTCCGCGCCGGGGCCGGAGAGCGCGGCGCTGCTGCTGCGGCTCAAGGGGGCGACGGAGGAGGAGAAAGCGGCGGCGGCGAAGCTGGCCGATCCGCTGTTCGGCTACCGGAGCAACCTTCTTTCCGCCTACGGAGTGGCTTCGCTGCAGAATGAAAATCCGGCGAATCCGGCGGCGTTCTGGATCAGTTTCGGGCATTATCCGGGACACAAGCACCTCGACGCGCTGAATATTGAACTCTTCACCGGAACCGGGCAGCTGATGCCGGATTTCGGGTACCCCGACAGTGCCTCGGCGGACGATCCGGAACGATTTGCGTTTTACAGCAACACATTGGTGCACAACACCATGGTGATCGACGAAAAAGCGCAGTTGCCGAAGACGGGACGGATTCTGGCTTACGATTCCGGGAAATTCGCGCAGTACATCCGGGCTGAAGCGCCAGGCGTTTATCCGGGAGTGGCCAAATACGAGCGTTCGGACCTGGTGATGGAAGTTGCGCCGGGAAAACTGGTGGTGCTCGACGTATTCCGGGCGGAGGGAGGCAAACAGCACGACCTCTTTTTCCACAGTGCGGGGGAGACCGTCGAAACCAACCTGGAATGGACGACGCAGCAGGGCGGCACGCTGGCCGGTCCGGAGGTGGCGCGGGGGGTGTTTTACGACGATCCGCGTTATGCCGGGGAGATCAAGGGGCCGCGGAATTTCAGCGGCTACCGGGGGAGCGGCTATCAATATCTGACCAATGTCCGGAGCGCGGAGAACCGGCCCGGTTCGGTGTTGACGCTGCCGGTGTCGGAGACGGGCAAAGCGATGGCGGAGGGAAAGGGTACTTTTGTACGGATTCATCCGGTCTCTTCGGGGACGGAGACGCTGCTGCTGAGCGAGGGGGCGCCGCCGAGGACGCAGCGTGGGGCGCCGGAGAAGGTGGTGTTCTTGACCCGCCGCCGGACGACGGAAAAGGCGTTGACGTCGACGTTCGTGACGGTGCTGGAGAACGGGCCGGGGGTGATGATCAAGTCGATCGAGCCGTTGGAGATGACTGACGAACTGACGTCGTTGAAGATCAAATTGAATAACGGTGATGTGTTGCAGTGCTTCGACGCGTCGGAAGGACGGAGCGGGGCTGTGTTGACGGAGGCGGACGGGAAAGTGAAAGCGCAATATGCGCATGGGGCGGAGCCGTTGTTCAAGGCGAAGATTGCGGCGATGGATTTGAGGGGGGAAACGCTGACTTTGGACCGGGAGATTCCGGCGGAATTGGCGACGCCGGGGAAGTTTTTCACGGCGGGGAAGGCGGCTTACCGGATCGGGGAAGTTTCGGGAAAGACGGTGAAGCTGCTGGACCAGAGTGCGATCAGGGGGCGGTTCCGGTTTGAGAGTTTTGACGAGTTGACGCGGAGCGGGGCGGTGTCGCCGCAGCTGGTGCTGGCGCGTGGCAGGATGGGGTTGTTCGATGCGGACGGGCAGACGTTCCTGGGGGTGGCGCACGGGCAGACGGACAGTATGAAATTGAGGGTGGATGGGCCGGTAAAGGTGGAGACAGGAAGGGATTACTTCCTCTCCGAGTGCCTGCCGGGGGATGAGGTAACAATCGTCCCCTCCCAAAGAAAATAAAAAAAAACAAAAAAAAGCGCGAAGCGCTAATCCCGCTCTCCGTCGTACGGAGGCGCCGTCCAGGGGGCGAACACCCCTGGTCGCTCGCCTCGGGCGAGCGAAGCTAAGCGAAGCGCTCCCCCCAAGGTCGGCGGAGCCGACTCAATCCTGCGAAAGCGAGGTCGGCAGTCGAGGCGCGAAGTGCCCGGCGAACGACATCGAGCGAAGCAGTGGAATGGTCGCTCCGGCCTGGCGACCTCGCTCGGACCGGGCTCAGCGGCGGAACTGCGTCGCTCGACTTCGTCCGGCGACGACAAGGCGCCGCCTCGCGCACCGCCAAAGGCTCCTCGCCTTTGGAATGCCTTACGTCTTCGCTCCTTCCTGTGCCTTTTTCCGGATACAATTCAGGATCGTTACCGCGTGTTCGCCCGCGATCCGGTAGTAGACTTCGCGCCGGTCGCGGCGGCAGGCCAGGATCCCAGCCAGCCGCATCTTGTTCAAGTGCTGCGAAACCGCCCCTTGCGGCGCATCCAGCGCGGCGACGATCTCGCCCACCCTCGCTTCGCGCCCC
>JAVBUI010000025.1:0-3236 GCA_031555495.1 Victivallaceae bacterium
GGAGGCGCTGGAGGCGCGCTCCCGGATGGCCACAGGAAGCGCGATCCGGTCATTGCTGTCGCTTTCGCCGCCGACCGCTGAAAAAATCGAGCCGGACGGCTCGTCCAGCGAAATTCCCGCCGCCGAAGTCAGAGTCGGCGATCTGCTTCGGGTCCGCCCCGGCACTGCGGTTCCGGTCGACGGCAAGGTGGTTTCCGGCTCCAGCCACGTCGATGAATCGATGCTCACGGGCGAATCCGCGCCGCAGGCCAAACAGGCGGGAGACAACGTCGCCGCCGGGACCGTCAACGGCTCCGGCTCCTTTGACTTCGTCGCGGTCCGGGTCGGCGCTCAAACGCTCCTCGGGCGCATGATCGCCCTGGTCGCCGAGGCGCAGCGTTCGCGGCCGCCGGTGCAAAGGCTCGCCGACCGGATTTCGGCGTTTTTCGTCCCCGCGGTGGTCCTGACGGCACTGGCGGCGCTGTGCGGCTGGCTTTTGCTGGCGGGCAATCTTCAGTTCGGCCTAAGCTGTGCGATGGCGGTACTTCTGGTCGCCTGTCCCTGCGCCCTCGGGCTTGCCGCGCCGATGTCGGTGGTGGTGGGGATGGGCCTTGGGGCGCGGCGGGGGATTTTGATCCGCGACGCGGCGACGATGGAGAAACTGAGCGAAGTCGAGGTCGTATTGCTGGATAAAACCGGAACGCTGACGGCGGGGAAACCCGCGGTGACCGGCATCGCCGCCGCGCCCGGCGTGGACTCGGAACGATTACTCCGGCTTGCCGCTTCGCTTGAGCAATTGAGCGAACATCCGCTGGGACGCGCCATTGTGACGAGGGCCGGTTCGCTCGAATTGTCCCCGGTCTCCGACTTCATAAGCCACCCCGGAAGCGGTGTCTCAGGCCGGATCGGGAGTAAGACCGTCCGCGCCGGAAGCCCGCGCTTCATCCGCGAAAGCGGCGTGGAAACGGGAGCCGTAGACGATGCTTTGAAGAAGAGCGCCGCCGCGGGCGGCTCGATCGTGGTGGTTGCCGAAGGGGAACAATTGCTCGGCGTGCTGACGGTCGCCGACCCGGTGAAGCCGGAGTCGGCGGCGCTGGTGGCGGCGCTGCAGAAGCGCAATATCGAAGTGATGCTCCTGACCGGAGACAACCACTTGACCGCCGAAGCGGTGGCCAAGCAGCTCGGGATCAGCCATGTCATCGCCGAAGCGTTGCCGCAGAAGAAGTTCAGCACCGTCAAATCCTATCAGGCGCAGGGCAAAACCGTCGCGATGGCGGGAGACGGCGTCAACGACGCCGCCGCGCTGGCGCAGGCCGACGTGGGGATCGCGATGGGCGGCGGCTCCGACGCGGCGATTGCGAGCGCCGCCGTAACGATCCTCAACGGCGAACTCGCGGGCATCCTCCGGGCGCTCAATCTGAGCCGGGCGATGAAGCGCAACATCAAACAGAATCTCTTTTTCGCTTTTTTCTACAACGGCGTGATGATTCCGGTTGCCGCCGGGGTGTTCTATTGGCCCTTCGGCTGGCTCCTGAGCCCGGTGTGGGGAAGTCTCCTGATGAGTTTCTCGTCGGTTTCAGTCATCGCCAACGCGCTCCGGCTGCGGCGGACCGATCTCGATGCGAATCCGTAAAAAACTCAGTCGTCCACGCGGTCTTTGCGTTCGATCCCGAATTCCTGATCGGGATTTTGAGCCGGGACCAATGTACTATGCCGACGGTTGTCTTCTCTGAAGTCTATCAGGAGAACTTTGCCTTTGCCTTCCTTTTTCAAAAGCTGAAAAACAGGGCGGGCTTCCAATGCCTTTTGGATTTCCGCGACATCGTAGTTACGCAGGAATGCCTCGTGTAATACCAGGATACCAAACAGATGCCTGGTGAGGTAAGGGTCTTCAGTGACGAGGGATTCCGGCTTTGCTTCGATGAGCCGGGTGAGTTTGTCAAGTTGCCAACCTTTGTTCCCCGCGCGGTTCCACAAAACGGCGTTGATCGTTTTGGCCGGATAACGCTCCAACATGAGCTTGAGGCATTGATCCATGGCGGTGTTTCGACAATGCGGAGCCGCTGCCGCGGCGGCAAACTGCAATTCGAATCCGGCATCCGCAACGTTGTCGTAGGCCTTGAGTAAATTTTCGATCCGTTTGTAATTCCGGGTTAAAACCAAAGAGGCGATAAAGGCGCGGCGCCTGAATTCCGGCGTTTTCGGCGTTTGAGCGTAAACCATGTAGGAATCGGCGTAATATTCCAGACAATGCCATTCATGGTAAAGCTCGAAAGACTGCGGATCAAAGAAAATATCGATGAATTTCTCGAACCATGGAAACACGTTTTTTTCCATTTCCCGCAATTTAGTCTCACTGCGGCATGATTCGATGAAAATTTCCGGCATCGCCGTGAGTTTCATCACGTCTATTTTTTGCGAAGCCTTGGCGGAGAATTCGAGCAAACGATGACGGAATCCCGGGTCGTCGGCCCGCGACGATGCGGATGGAGGGGGCGTTCCGGCGGCAATCGCGGCGGAGGGAACGATGTTCCTTTTTGATTCCCCGGCGGGCTCTCCCGAAGGACGTGGAATCAATGTCCGCTGCTGCCCCCGGTACTCCGGCGGGGCGCCGTTGCTGATGAGGTTCACGCGGACAAACAGCCGGAGATCGGTCGGTGTTTCCTCCTTCATTCTCTTGCCTCCGAAGAAACTCCATGGCGGAGGCAACTCTTTGCGGCGGGAATTCGACATGATTTTCGCGAGTTCCAGTTCAGAGCCCCATTCGCCGGAGAGCTCTTTGGGAGAATAGATCACATAACCGGTGAAAAGCTGGTCGTCGAAGGCAAAATGGTATCCCCGTGTGCTGATGATGCGGGGCTTCCTTTTGCCGGACGGATCAGTTTGCGGCGGCAGGGGGCGCTTCGGAAAATCGGCGATGGTGGTCAGGTCGATCATCTGGCAATGCCGCGTTTGAGTTCTGCTGAACAAATGCTCATAGGTGATCGCGGGCTGGTCATAGCAGAAGAAATAAATCGTTCCCGTATTGCTCGACGGCTCAAAGAGGGAGCTCCAGAGATAATCTTTGCCGTCAAGCTCGTTTCGCAGCCGGAAGTCTAATTGTATATACTGATGGTCTTCAAGTTCCGGGCCCTCCACTTGAAAATTCCAGCGTATTGCGTAGCTGAATGGATTGAAGTGGCCGAGGGCATTGATGCGAAAATTCACGGTTTTCGGTTCGTCGCCGTGCAAAACGGAACAGCCGAAGAGCAGAAGCG
>JAVBUI010000217.1:0-10950 GCA_031555495.1 Victivallaceae bacterium
GGGAATCAGGTTCTTTCCGACGAAGTTCCGCTCGCGGCCGGCGCCTGGCACATGTTTTCGGTGACCGTCGCGGGGAAGGAGGCGACTTTCTATTTTGACGGCAAAGCCATCGGGCGGGCCGCGGTTGAAACGCCGTTCGCCGACGCCACCGACGGGTATCTCGGCATCGACCGCGCGCACGGCGATTTGCCGCTCAAAGGGCTGATGGACGATTTCCTCCTCTGCGACCACGTGCTTGACGCCGCCGCGATCGCGAAACTGTATGCCGGAGAGAGTCCGGCCGGGTGGTTTGGCGTAAAAAAAAAAGTAACTGATCGTGTTCCGGGCAAACTGAAGCGGCTTCCCTCCTCGCCCTTCGGGCCGGACTTCAAGGCTTATGCGCCGGTCCGCACCATCGATTTGGTTGCAGATGGCAAGGCCGAA
This sequence comes from Victivallaceae bacterium, assembly GCA_031555495.1. Taxonomy (GTDB): domain Bacteria; phylum Verrucomicrobiota; class Lentisphaeria; order Victivallales; family Victivallaceae; genus JAVBUI01. The sequence continues at coordinate 424 of JAVBUI010000217.1, forward strand.
GCAGTGGTCGTCCGCCCCGATGCCGGCGCGTTCGCCGCTCTGGCGTCCGAAGTCGCCGGGGCGCTCGGCAGGATTTACCGGACTGAATTTCCGGTGCTGAATTTCGGCGAAGCGCTCAAGAGCGGCAAGACCCTGATCCTTTTCGGGACTCCGCGCGGCAATTTCCCGCTGCTCCGCCTTTCTTACAGCTGGCAGATTCCGCGCGACGGCGAAGCCGGTTTCTGGGTTTTTCCGCAGTTTTTCGAATACCCCCGGGGAGTGGTCTGCCTGATGGGGAAAAATATGGAGGAGGTGCTTGGCTCCGCCGAAGCTCTCGGCCAAGCTTTTCCGGCGGGAAAGGCCGTTTCCTTCGCCGCCGTACCGGCCAAAAAACGCAGCGTTCACGGCGACGACTTCGTCGCCAAAAAGGTCGAGGAGATCAAGGCGCATTACGCCAATCCCCCGGACTACATCCCCAACCAGAGCGCGGTCCGGCTTTTCCGCGAACTGGGGACGTATTTTTACCGGACCGGCGCGCCGGTTTACGCCCGCGCGTTCGCCGAAATGCAGCTGGTTATGCTCGATAACTACGACCGCGCCACCAATGTGCGCAACACCCCGCCGACGTTCCTTTTTCAGGAATATATCTACATGCTCAATCTGATCGAGCAATCGGACGCCTTCACCGCCGAAGACCGCGCCCGGAGCGCCGAATTGCTGCGCAAGGTCGCCGAGCACTCGATGAATTATTGGGAAATGCGCGATCCGATCGCCGACTACGGAGAAGGCCGGTTGCGCTACAATGAAAACCATCCGATGTTCGCCTCGCGGACCGTCTATTTCGCCGCCGAATACCTGAAGCGGCATTATAACTATGCTCCCGCCGATTACTGGCTGGCGGTTTCGGAGCACGCCTTCGCGGGCAATGCGCCGCACTGCTTCGGTCCGGAGGATTCGGCGGGCTATCAATATGCCTGCTACAACATCTTCGCCGATTTCGCCATCGCGTCCGGAAAGTATCCGCTCGAACATTTCAGGCGCAAGGAGTTTCTTGATTACGTCAATTACGCCAAGGCGCAATTTTCGCACCTCGGGATGACCTCCGGCTACGGCGATAACAATCCGCTCGACAACCTTGGCGCGATGCGCATACTGGTGCTGGCGCGCGACCTCTTCGCCGACCGGGAAGCGGAATCCATCATGGCGCTTGCCGGCGCCAAAATCTACAACCGCGCCGACCGCGCCTATGCCGCCGCCCTGGCGGGAACGCCGTCGGGCGAACCGCAATTCGCCGCCGGTTCGGTCGGGCTCAAGGTTTTTCCGTTGAACGACTTCGTACGGGAGATCAAAGGCTTCGCCGCCTATCATCGGTCGGTTCTGGACAAAGCCTTTTTCCGCACCGGCTGGACTCCCGAATCGGAATTCCTGGTGCTCTCCGGCGTTTCCGGCGGCTCGCACGGACACTTCGACGTCAACGGCATCGCCCAGTTCGTCCGCGGCGAACATATCTGGCTGACCGAGGGCGATTATATCAAGAAACAGCCCGAAGAGCACAACGCGCTCGCCATCCGCTTCAACGGCGTTACCCAGCGGCCGCCGGATCCGCGCGTTACCGAAGCCGTCCCCCCTGAAAAACGGACCGGCAACCTGTCGCAAATCCTCGGCTCGGCCGCGACGCCGGACCAAAAAGTAATGGCCGTTTCGCTGCTGGCCGAACAATACGGCAAAGTCGACTGGCGGCGCGACGCCGTGCTGGAAAAAGAGGGCGGACTCTGGATCATCGACGAAGTAAAAGCCCGCGAGCCGGGCCGGGTCGGCGCCGACTGCCGGTTCCGGTTGCTCGGAGAAATCGGCCCCGTCCAGGGGCAGAGCGCGACCTTCAGCCAGCGTAAAATCGGTGACGATGACCGCTTCGCCGCTTTTGCGATTACCGAAGGAACCGGAGCGGCACAACTCCGATACAGTCAATACGACTCCGGGCACGGGGCGGGAGACGGGTACTACCTCGCCTACCCTCACGCCGGTCCCGAGACCCGCGTTTACCTCGCCCGCCGCGATGCCGAGCTCAAGGCCGACGAGGCGCTTACCTTCGTCCATTTCCTCGGCGGATCACCGGTGGAAATCCAGCAGCTCGCTCCCAATGCCTACCGAGCCGGGAGCGACCGCCTGGCCGTTCTCGGAGCGTTCAAACAGGGGGATGTCGAAATCGACGCCGACCGTCTCTTCGCCGGTCCCGGCGGGGTGATTGCTTTCGGCGCGAAGAAGATCCGGCTGGGGGACCTCAAATTCGATTTGGCCAAGCCGGAGACGGTGACGCTTCCCGGTTCTCCCGCCGTCGCCGCCGCCATCGGACGGCTCTTCGGCGGGCGGCCGTCGCCGGCATTGCCGGCGGCGCTCACGCTGCCGGAGCTGGCGTCGAAGGTGACGACCTTTGAAGCCACGCCGACCGCGTTAGCCTTCGCTTCCGACGGCACGCTCGGCGTCGGCGTCGCAGACGGTTCGTTTCGGGTCGGGCCGCTGCGCGCCGAAATCGCGGGGAGGATTACCGCCGTGCTGGCGCTTGAACATCAGAATAAGCGTTACTGGGCGGTCGGTTCGCGCCGGGAGCGCCAGGGAACGTTGACGCTGTTCGATGCTTCTCTGAAACAACTCTGGACGCACGAGTTCGGTGCCTATCACGGCCGGAGCGGCACGATCCGCGATCTGGCCTCCGCCAACTTCGGCGGCGGCAAGGATTCGGCGATTGTGGTTGCCAATGAAAACTGTCACTTTTACGCGTTTGACCTCGCCGGCCAAGAGCTCTGGCGCAACCAGGTCGTGATCGGCGCGACCAAAGTCCGCGCGGTCGACTTCGACGGAGACGGCGTCGACGAAGTCGCGCCCGGAATCGAGTATTATTATCACCAGCTCTTCGACTCCAAAGGGAAAGTCGCCATGGAACGCCGCAGCGAACCCTGGTCGCTCTACATCGCCGTCGCCGATCTCGGCAAAGACGGCAAGCCGGACGCGGTTTTCGCCCGCAGCGACAACCAGCTTCACGCGATGACCACGCTCGACAAAAGTTCAAAGGGAAAATTTCCGCCGTTGACGCTCGGCGGAATGATCACGGGTCTCGTTGAAATTCCCGGAGGGCTCGTCGCTTCCGACGTGACCGGTACGCTCAGCTGGATTGACAGCGATTTCAAAGTCGCCAAAACGGTGAAACTTCCCGGCATGATCCGCGCTCTCATCTCGGGCGGCGGCAAGCTCTATGCCGCCTCGACAGACGGCTTTGCATACGAAGTAAGCCTTGACGGCAAAATCGCGGCTAAATGCCGCGCCGCTTATGACCCCGCCTCGCTGTGGGAGCTCCCCGCCGCCGGTTGGTCCGGGGGCGCGGCTTTTCTCAATGGCAACCAACTTATCCAAATAGGAAATTTCAAATGAAGAACATCTCCCCCCTCGAAGCCGAAGCCATCCATGAAGCGTCGCTGACGCTGCTGGAGAATCCCGGCTGCCGCCTCGAACACGAAGGCATACGCCGACGGCTGCTGCAAGCCGGCGCCATTGCGACCGCCGATCCCGAAGTGCTACGTTTTCCGCGCAAGATGGTCGAGGAACTGTTGTCTCTCGCGCCGCGCGAAGTCCGGATCGACGGACGGGGCGGGGTTTCGGCTAAAGTATTGACTTCCGCCAGTGACCCGATCGTCTGGTCGGTGCCGGGAATGAATATTTTTGAGCAGGGGGAGCTTCGCCCCTTTGTTTCGCGCGATATGGGGCGGATGGCGGCGCTGCTGGATACTCTGGACCAGATCGACGGGGTCTTCGGCCTCTCGCTTTCCGATATCGAGCCGCAGTTCCGCGATATCGCGGGACTGGCTCTGATGGCGGAGCATACCCGCAAACATTTGCGCGTCCTCTGCTTCTCGGTTCGCGGAGGGGAGATTTTGAAATCGATCCGCGATCTGTTCCCGGGCAACTGGTTCAGCATCGGCTTTACCGCGCACGGGCCCCTGCGCTGGACCAATCTTGCGCTCTCGATCTACGAGGCGACCGCCGGGCGCGGCATCCCCGCCACTGTCACCGGCGAGCCGATGGCGGGCGTATCGGGCCCGGTCACGCTGGCCGGGGCCGCCGCCGTCGGCAACGCCGAAATCCTCGCCGGGATCATGGCCAATCAGGTGCTGGAGCCGGGACGTCCGTGCATTTACAATTTCGGTCTGGCCCATATTTTCGACATGCGAAGCGCCATTGCCGTCACCGGCGCGCCCGAAAACCACCTCCTCGCCGGAATCGGGGCTGAAATGGGGCGCTTCTACGGCCTCCCGTCCTGTTCCTGGGTTTCGACCGAATCGATGCTCCCCGACCAGCAGGCCGCGCTGGAGAAATCGCTCGGCTTCGCCTCGCATATCGACGCCGGTTCGAGCCTGATCTGGGCAGCCGGACAGCTCGAGTCGGAGTTGACCATCTCCCCGGCGCAAGCGGTGATCGACAATGAAATCATCGCCTACACCCGGCGGCTGCGGCGCGGCGTCGAGGTCAATCAAGAGACTCTGGCGCTGGACCTGATCCGCGAAGTCGGCATCAGCGGGAGTTTCCTCGAAACCGATCACACCTTTGAAAATTTCCGGAGCGAATTCTGGGAACCCGGCCTGAGCTGCCGGATCAAGCGCCAGAACTGGCGCGACGCGGGCGCGCTGCCGCTCGGCGACAAAGCCGAGCGGGAAGCGCAACAACGTGTCGCCAATCACGAAGGCTACCTCGACGAATGCCGCGAACTCCGGCGCGAGGTCGGGCAATACGTCAAACTGCCGCAGTAAGGATTGTTTATGAAAGATAGCTTGAACTGGGGTTTTTCAACCCTCGGCTGTCCGGAGCTTTCGCTGCCGGAGGCGGTGGCGCTGGCGGATGAATTCGACATCCGCTTCCTCTCGATCCGGGTACTTTCGGGGACCATCGATCTGCCGGAGCAATTCAAACGGCGGGACAATTGCGACGCCTTGACGGAGCTCGTCGCCGCCGACCGGATCCGGGTGATCGGCGCTTCGTTCTGTTTGATGTCCAGCGATGAAAAGGCGCGGGAAACCATCCTTGCCCTCGGCGAGCTCGCCGACCGCTTCGGCGTGCCGTATCTGCGGGTGTTCGGCGGCTTTCCCTATCAGGAAGAGTTGACCGGCGAACGCCTGAAAACGGCGGAGGAAAATCTCCGCTGGTGGAAGTCGACCGGGCTCAAGGCGCAATTGGCGCTCGAGGTCCACGACGGGTTTTCGTCGGCCGTCCGTTGCGACCGGTTATTCCAATTCCTCGGGAATTCACTGCCGGTGGTCTGGGATATGCACAATTCGTTTCTGGTCGGCGAAGACTTCGAAACCGGCTGGAAATTGCTGCATGAAAATCTGGTCGACGTTCACGTCCGGGACGGCGTCGGTCCCCGCTGCGTGCTGCCGGGGACGGGGGAGGTTCCGGTGCCGGATTTTCTGAATATACTGCGCCGGAACGCCTACAACGGGCCGGTGACCTTTGAATACGAAAAGATGTGGCAAAAGGATTTGCCGGATTTCCGTCTCGCGCTCGAAGCGCTTAGTCTCTGGAGAAAGAACCTCCGCCATGAGTGAAAAACACAAGGTCTGGCACGCCGGAACGCTGACCTACTCCGCCGCCGGAATCGTCGCTTTATTCTGTTGGCTCCTCTGGGGCGACTTCGCCTGGGCGCTCAAGGAGCGGTCGGTGGGGTACGTCGCGCAACTGATGGTGCGCTCGTTCGGCATTTCGGACTTGGCTTATACTATTTTGATGGTGTCGTTTCCGTGCTTCACCAATCTGATTTTGATGCCGATGATCAGTTTCCGTTCCGACCGCCATCGGGGAAAATACGGACGAAGGATTCCGTATCTGGCGATGTTTACCCCGTTTGTCGTCATTGGCTTGATCGGCCTCGGCCTGACGCCGTGGATCGGCCGCGAGCTTCACGCGTGGATCGGGCCGGAAAAGGTTTCGCTCGGGCTGATCTCGCTCCTGGTGTTCGCGGTTTTCTGGATCATCCTTGATTTCGGCACGACCCTGATCAATGCGATCTTCGTCGCGCTGGCCAACGACGTGGTGCCGCCGCAGCTGATCGGGCGTTTTCTCGCGCTGTTCCGGATGGTGAGCCTCCTTTGCGCGGTGGGGTTCAGTTATTTCCTGCTGGGGAAGGCCGAAAAGTACGGGGTATATATTTTTATCGGGCTGGGGATTTTTTACTTTCTCGGACTTTACTCAATCTGCCTCAAGGTCAAGGAAGGGGAATATCCGCCGCCGGAGGAGGAGCCGTTGGAAGCGAAACGGAATTTCATTCAGGCGGCCAAACTCTATTTTCGCGAATGCTTTTCCGATCCCTATTACCGCTGGGTGATTTTTGCCCAGGCGTGCTGCATTCAATCGATGCTGCCAATCAATATTTTCACGATTTTTTATGCAAAAAGCCTCTCGATCGACATGGATCTATTCGGCAAAATCAGCGCGGGCGTCTACGGCATCGCGGTGCTCAGCGGTTTTTTCCTCGGAATGCTGTCGGATAAATTCCATCCGCTGCGGACCGGGATGGTGGCGATGGCGCTGATGCTCAGCATCCAGTTGAGCGCCTGTTTCCTGATCCGCGACGTCAAATCGTTCCTGATCGTCTATTTCATTCATGACATGCTCGCGATGTTCTTCAACACGCTGACCGCCTCCTACGCGCCGCGGCTGTTTCCACGGGCATTGTACGCGCAATTCAATTCCGCACTGCAGATGCTGCTGGGCCTCTCGGCGGTATTGATTGCGCCGGTCTGTGGTACAGTGCTCAGTTTTACCTCCAATCGTTATGAACTTACTTTCCTGATGGGAGGCATCATCGGCGCGGTCGGGCTTTTCTCGATGACGATGGTGCTTCGCGGCTACCATAAATACGGCGGCGACCTGAATTACGTCGCGCCGTTGCCGAAAGTTAAATAAAGGGGGAATCATGACCAGTAAAGAACGGGTACGGTTGGCAATGAATTTCCAGACGCCGGACAGAATCCCCACCGGCGAATTCGCGATCGATTACGAAATGGTCTCGCGTGTCGTCGGCAAACCGTCGCTGTACCGGGGGCGTTTTCTGGAAGATCAGGCATTGGCCGCGGGGCGCTGGGAGGAGCTGGCCGAAGACTACGTCGAGGATTACACGGAAGTAATCAACTTCTTCGGCTGGGACCTGGTGGTGGTGAATCTGCTGCCGTCCCGCCACGGAACATTTCTCCCGTGGATCGGTTGCCCGGAGCTGGGCGAAAATGTCTACACCCGCGACCGTCAACTTTACTACAGCCGGACGCCGCAGAATTGGATGATCCGTTTCCGCGACGACCGCCCGGTCAAGGGGAGGCCGCTGCCGAAGACCGAAGAGCTGGCGGCATACGCCGCGCCGGCGCTGCCGGATGAATCGTGCTTCGTCCAGGTTGAGGAGATTTCGCGGCGGTTCGGCCAGGATCATCATATTGCACTTCGGCTGCCGGTCGGGATCGATTATCCGATGTTCGGAGCGAACGAGGAAGAGGGGTTTGAAAATCTGCTGCTGGAAGAAGAGTTGATCGACCTCTGGATGCTCCGCGAGCACCGGTACAAAAAAGCGTATCTCGAGATGATGCTCGACCGTTTTCCGGAGGTCGACTCGATTCTGGCCGGCGTCGATTACAGCAGCAACAGCGGCCCGCTGGTCTCCCCAGCGCTTTTCCGCAAGTGGATTCTGCCGGGCATGCGCGAGCTCGCGGCGGAGACTCACCGGCGCGGCAAGAAATTCATCCTTCACGCCTGCGGCAACAACTGGCTGCTGCTGGATATGTTCGTCGAGGCGGGGATCGATGTCTACCAGTCGATCCAGATGTCCGCCTCGATGGATATCGGCGAACTCAAGCGGCGTTACGGCAAACAGTTGACGCTCTGGGGCGGCGCGGGGATGGAATATTTGATCAGCGGCACGCCGGAAGACTGCCGCCGGGAGATGGAGCATTCGATCCGGGCGGCCTCGTCCGGCGGCGGCTTCATCGCCGGGGCCTCGCATTCGGTGGGCGTCGGCGTCAAGTTGGAAAACTATCAGGCTATGCTCGCCGCCGTCCGGCAGGCGACGCCATGCGTCGAAGCGTTATGATAAATGTTGCGGCACACTGCGGAAATTCAGGATGTTCCCGTCCGGGTCCCGGAACTGGAAGGAGCGCGCTCCCCAGGGGTGGGTGGTCGGTTCGTTCAGCATTTCCGCTCCGAGTTGCAGAAGTCTCCGGTATTCCGCATCCGCGTCGTCGACGTTGAATCCGACGATCACGTTGTCGGAGCCGCCTGCGGCAATGTAGCTGAAGGTGGGGTGCTCTTTTGCAATGTCGATGTGGTCGAAGACGAAGGCCAGTCCTTCGAGCACCAGTCCCGAGTGAATGTCGTCGCCTTCGGCTTTGCCGCCGAATACCGCTTCGTAAAAAGCCCGGAGGCGCGGGACGTCGCTGGTGATGAAACAAATATCGGTGAATTGACGGCGCATTTCAGACCTTCCGCGGCAGTTGAATTCCGAAATGCCGCCGCAGCGCGTCCTGCAATTCGAGCTCTCCGGTGATGACCATTTCTTCCATGCCGCCGGGGATGGCGACCCGCAGCACCTGGCGGAACGTTCCGTCTTCGTTCGGCTCGTCCATGATGCTGTTGCGCCCGTGCTCCGTGTAGCGGTGCGCGAAAAGATGTTTGCGGAAGGGGGAGTCGGGGAACGTGCTGCAGTAGTAATGCGCATACACGAAATCCTGCGGAAGATGCGGATCCTCGGAGAATGAATAGAAATTGCTGAACCCCGCCGCCGTTTCGAACTGGACCGCAAAGCCGAGGACCGGGTCCCGCACGATCCGGTAGTTCGCTCCGTTCCGCTCCTGAATGATATTTTCCCGGAAATACAACGGTGCAAGCGGACAGGCGCTGCCGACTCCGGCGTCGACGAGATAACTTTCGCCGTCGAGCACGACCTTCATCACCCGGTGGCGACGCATCGGATAGGGATCGGATTCACCGCGGTGCCAGCGTCCGAAGAACTCCGTGACATCGTAGGAGAGCGCGCGCAGCAGGCAGGCGAACAGCCCGTTGAGTTCAAAGCAATAACCGCCCCGCGGTCCATTCACCATTTTGTTGAAGAGCGACTCTTCGTCGAGCACGGTAACGGTCCCGTTTCCATAAAAAATATCGAGATTTTCATAAGGAATCGACAGCAGATGCGCCCGCTGCAGGGCGAAAAGATCGTCCGCCGAAGGCCTCGCATCCACTTTGCATCCGATCCGTTCCAAATACCGTTCCAGCATCGCTTCGGTCATATTCCGCTCCCCGGTTTGTTGTTGCATAAGAATACAATAACCGTGAAAAACTCTTTTCCAAATGGAAACGGTGTCATTGGCTCACATATTTTCATCCATTTTACCCGTCATCGCTGACACCGGCGATCGCGATGGCATCTCCGGTCAGGTGGAGCAGTTGGAGCGCCTCTTGAATTTTGCCATTTTTTGCGGTATATTATACCCGCGCGCCGCCGAGTGTTTCGGCCCCGCCACGAAAGAACGTGCCATGCGTATTGCCCTCGTTTTTCCGCCCCGCACCGGACCGACTTATATGCCGCTCGGCATTGCCGCGCTCGCCGCCTTCGCGGGGCGCGCCGCCGCCGGGGTCGACCTCTTCGACGCCAATCTTGAACTCTACAATCATCTTTGCGACCGCAGCATCCGGCTTGGCGCCATGCGCAATTTCTCGCGCGGCCCGCTCGATATTTTTCTCAATTCCGAACTTTACCGGAACCACTGGGACCGGATGGGCGAAGTCCGCCGCGAAATCGATTCCCTCGAGCACCAAGCCAAAGCCTACCTCGCCGGTTCCGGCCTTGGAGCCGAGCTCGCCGCCCTCCTTGCCCGGCAGGCCGGACGGATCGGGCGCAATACACCCCACGTCGTCGCTTTTTCCGCCATGTACCTCGACCAGCTCCCCTTCCTGCTTGCTTTGGCCAAATACCTCGTTTGCGAAGTCCGTTCCGGCTGCCGGATCGTCATCGGCGGGGCTGCGATGAGCGCCCTTTCGCCGGTGCAATTGCTGGAGGCCGCTTCCTTTGTCGACGCGATCCTGACCGGGGAAGGGGAATATCCCTTCGAGGCGCTGCTCGAAGGACGGGCATTCGGCGCCATTCCCGGTTGTTATTACCGCGACGGGGGCTCGATCGAATTTACGGGAAAATGCGTGGTTCCCCCGGACCTCGGTTTGCTGCCGCCGCCCGATTTCAGCGCGCTCGCCGGCCTCGGTTATTTCAATCCGGTGCCGGTGATGCCGGTCTACGGCTGCCGCGGCTGCAAGTGGCGGCGCTGCCGGTTCTGCGTCCACAACAACTCCTTCGGGCGTCACCGGCAGCGGTCGCCATTGGCGTTGGCGCTGGAGATGCGCGAAAAGCGGCTGCTTCACGGCTGCCGTCATTTTTACATCGTCGACCAGTACGTCGACCCGGTTTACCTCGATGAATTGAGCAATGCGATTTTGAGCATCGGCGTCGACTGCCGGTTTCAGGTGATG
>JAVBUI010000017.1:0-9846 GCA_031555495.1 Victivallaceae bacterium
CTCCATCACCTGCCCCGCGATTTCCGCCAGCAGGCGCGCGTCCTCGACTTCGCTCAACTTGAGCCTCAGCCGCTCCAGCGCGATAAACATCATACGCGAAAAGATATAACCTTTTCCTTCTATCGCCTTTGCTCCGCTCCCGATTTGCTCCGCAATCGCGGCGGCGGAACGTCCGCCGGGGTTCCGGAGAAGTTCGAGCCGACGCCCCCCCGCCCGCAAGGCGGACCGGTAATCCTCCTGTTGGTGAATATGCAAATATAACCGAGGAGACAACCGCATGGGGCGCGCGATAACGAATGCGATCCAATTTTCAATGCCGGAAGCTCTCGCCGCCCCGCCCGGGGCCCTCGTGCGGAAAGCCCCCTCCATCATCGTCGCCACATCGCCGATGGTGAAAATCGCCGCCGTTCGCCAATCCGGCGGGGCGCCGGGCCACCCGGGACCGACCGTCCCCGCCGCAAGGGAACGATTGAGGGAGTTAAGCCTGATTTTTTCGATGTCGACCGCCTTTTCAAAACCCATGCTTCCTGCCAGCGCCCAATCGCGCAAGCGCATCATTCCGGTGTTGCAGTACGCCACGTTTTCGCGGTTTTCCGGGTCGGCGTCCAGGAGGAGCGCCAGATAGCGGGCCCCTTCGGAGAACACCTTGAGCTCAGGACGCTGTTTTGAGGTCAGGATGAGGGATCCCGTTCCAATGTGCGCAACGTTCTCCGGCGGGAGCTTGAGAAACTCCGTAAGCGCGGCAACAAATTCCGAATTTTGGGCCCGGTACTCCGTCAGTATCACCTCGCCCGGTTTCGGCAGCCGCGCGATCAAAGTCGCAAGCGGCTCATCGCCGACCGGAAAACCGACCACATCGCGCGACCGGTAGTCCGCCAATGTCACCGACCGCCCCACCAACCGCGAGAGTTCGGCTCGCTCCTGCTTCACGTCGCGATGAAGCACGTCGTGATAATGCGCGATCCAGACGCTCAATGCGACGGCTCCCGCCAGCGGCCAGACAAATAGAAATCGGAAGCGCCCTCGATCCCAAACCCCGGCAAAGGCGGCGAAGAGCAACGCAATTCCGGTCCACTCGACAAGCCAGCCTCCGAACAAACCACTATGAAACGCAGCCGCCAGCAGGAAACTTGCTCCGCCCGCCAATGCAAAACGCCCACGCTTCGCCCTTGCCGTTACAATCAGCACCGCCGCTCCGGCGAAGGGGAAACACAACGATGAAACCGTCACGAGCGCCTCGCGGGCGTTTTTGTTGACGATGATCTTACGCAGCATTGCGTTGAGAGCATAGCCGAGGCAGCAGAGCCCGTAAATCATGCAGATTGTCACCGGCAGAGCGATCAGCAAACAGAAGAGCATGGACCGGATCACCCCGTTCACGCCCGCCCCCCCCAGCAACTGCCAGCCATACCCGGCGGCAAAGGGCAGCAGGGTCGAAGTCAGCAGCAGCAGCGCCAAACCGAACATCGCCCCGGCGCGGGGAGACTTCATCATCAGTATCTTATAAAGAAATCGCCTGCGGCGGTAATGTTTCAGAGGCTTGACAGTTTCCCTCATCGCTCTCCCCGGTGGAAAGTGAGTGATATCATGCGTATAACCAAGACCATACACCGGAGTATTTTATTTGCCAGGGAAGATACGAAAAAAAAGACTTTTTTTCGCAATCGCCCCGCGACATTGCATCTCATTTTCATCTTTCGGATTTGCAAAAAAACGTTTTGCTGTTTAGATTAGAGTTGATTTCAAAAGTAATTTCGAGACGATTCGAAAATGGATGTTTTTTCGAGTTGCCGGGTAGATTGAGGGAAATACCCGCAGCGGTATTACCCGATATCGCTCCCGGCAAGGCGGAAAAACAGACGTTTCGAGCGGTCGAAAGGACTTTTGAAATCAGCTCATCAGGCGGTAGGCGGCAGCTCAATTCAGAAATGGAGAGTGGAGTGATCAGAACAGGCAAATATTTACAGCGCCGATTGGCGATTGTTCTCCTTTTGCTGTCGGGAACCATATATTCATTGCCCGACGAGCGCGCCACGGCTTACGACCAGGGAGTTGCCTTTGAAAAAGCAAAAGAGTGGGAACGCGCTTTCGCATTCTTTCATATCTCTTCCCTGCAAGGCGATATTGCGGGAAAAGTCATGCTCGGAATCTGTTATCAAAGCGGGATGGGAACGAAAAGAAACTATGAGGCCGCATTTCGATTATTTCAGGAGGCCGCAGAAAAGGGCGATTCCATCGGAGCATATAATTCAGCGGTCGCATATGAAAACGGATACGGCACGAAACGTGACTTGAACCAGGCGTTTTTCTGGTACCAACGGTCCGCGGAGCGCGGCGATTTAGAATCGATGTTCCAATTGGGACGCTGCTTTTATGATGGCGCGGGAACGGAGAAAAACGATGACAAAGCGCTCAACTGGATCCGCAAGGCGGCCAGGGGAAATGACCCGCAGGCGCTGAACTTCCTGGGCACGCATGCTTTCGAAAAAGGAGAGATGAAAAAGGCGTTTCAATACTTTCAGCAAAGCGCCGGCGCGGGACTCCCGGAAGCGCAATATCATCTGGGCCTATGTTATGAAGAAGGAAACGGGGTCGGCAAATCCTTGAGTTCCGCAATTCAATGGTTTGAGAAAGCCGCGGCTCAGGACGAGGTGCCCGCCCTTCAGAAAATGGCGGATTTCCATCTCCGCGGCATCGGCGTCGCCAAAGACGAAGCGAAAGCCGCTTCGCAGAAGCAAAGGGCGGATCAGTTGATTCAGCATGAAAAGCAACGCCCGGAAGATTTCAGCGAATTTATGAAAAACGTCCACAGAGAGACCGAGGCCGGAGACAAGGGAAAAGCATTGAAACAAATTGAGTGGCTTTGCCGGGAATGGAGCGAATACAACTCCTGGCTGGATGAATTGCCCCGCTGGCGGAGGCTGTTTGAAGCCAGCCCCCCCGCCACGGAATTCCTGAAGCAGGCGGGCCGGAAACTGAAATCTCAAATCCTTGCCGGCGATTGCTCCACCCGAAATATCCGTGGAGTGCTGGAGATCAACCGGATTCTCGGCAATGAGCATGACTCCATAGAATTCTACCGGGAATTTTTCAAAAAGAATCCCCAAAAGGCGAAACAATACTGGACCGACGACTATCTGCTTCTTTTCATCGACAAAGGCGAGTACGAAATTCCGGAAAAATTGACGGACGTGGACAGAAAATTTAATTTGCAGGCCAAGATATACCGCAGCCTCGCCTCGAGAAAACAAGAGACAGCAACCAGCCGGGAAAATTTCGGCAAAATCGTCAGCGCCCTGACGAAGCTGCTGCGAAAATACAACAAGCACCAGGAAGCCGATGAGCTCGAAGAAAAATTCCGCGCCATCATCAATCAACAATAAAACCATCCCTTACCCCGCGTTGCGGGACGATTGTTCCCGCGCCTGTTTGCGGTAGATCGCGGGGGAGAGGCCGGTCTTGCGCTTGAAGACGCCGGAGAAATAGTATTCGTTGGCGAAGCAGAGGTCGGCGGATATCTGCTTGACCGTCCGGCGGGTGCATTGCAAAAGCTCCTGCGCGGCGGCGAGCTTGCGGTTGAGCAAATACTGATAGGGAGTTTCCCCGAAGTCGCGGCGGAAAATCCGGATCGTCTGGACATTCGAACGCGACAGCACCTTCCCCATCGCGTCCAGCCCCGGCATCGGCCGAAAAAGCTGTTTTTCGAGAAAATCCCGCAGCAGCCTGGCGTCGTCGCCAATCGGGACTTCGACGTCGTTTTCGGCCTGCGCGTCGGCCGCGAGCTGGGCGATGATCGCCCCGATAATCTCCGGCCCGAGCGGCAGATGCGCCAGCTCCGGGTGCTGCCGGAGCCGGTCCAGGCCACTGGTGAAGAGTTCGGGCCGGGCAAACTTGCGGACCACGCGGGTCTCCTCGAGCCCGTAGAGCCGCAGGAGGTCGGTCACCAGCGGGCCGCTGACGTTGAACCAGTGTTTGGTCCATGGCGCGGCGGGGTCGGTGCGGTAGGTCCGCTTGCCGCAATTGGGAACGATATAGACGTCCCCCGCCTCCACCGGGTAGTCGCGGCCGTCGACGGAGAGCACGCCGCGCCCTTTTTCGACGTACTCAAAAACGAAGTAAAAGTCGATCTCGCGCATATTGATCCGGTAATCCGCATCGCAGTAGCTGGACCCCGCCAGATGCAGCCGGAAGGGCGAATTTCGACCGGGAGCGGGAGGAAATATGAAGTTTTCACCGACCATACAGTACCTCTACTTTGCAATCCGTTCGAAGTTTGCTTTCCCCTGCCCCGAAGCATCCCATTTGATCACGTCGCGCGCGGCGGGCCATTTGACCTCGGCGGTCACGGTCGTCCCGGTGCGTTTGAACGAAACTTCGGGCTCTTTCATTCCATCTTTGAGCGGGATCACCAGCGCGGTGAAGCCGGGGTTGACGGCGCGGCATTCCCCGCGAAGCCGGGGAATGACCGCCGGGGGGCGCGATTCGTTGTCGGGCAGGAAAGCGTCGACCGACATCTTGACCGGTCCGGCCGCGTCGAGGTAGACCGCACAGCGGTTGGCCGAAGCGTGCCCCCGGGGATTGTCAAAGCGTTTCATGCCGCCCGAGCACTCCGCCGCGTCCACGGCAAGCGTAACGCCGGTTTCGGGCCGGGTCGGCGCCGCCCCCTCTTCAAGGCCGATGAAAAGCGCGGTGACTTCGGTCTCGTTTTCGCGCGTCGAGAGCTCGAAGGTGTGCTCGCCCGCACCAAGTTCAAAGACCTGTGACTTGGGCTGGATCCGGGTCGATTTTCGCTCGGAAATCCGGTGCCAGTCGGAAATTTCGGCCGCCCCGGTATCCCAGGTCTGCTGCGGACCGCCGTCGATCGAGAAGAAAAAGGAATCGCTCTGGAAGCGCGAGACGCCGCCCGTCCGGAACAGGCCCCAGAGTGAACACTTCGCGGGCGCATCGAGCTTGAATTTCCAGACCAGCCGCCCGCCGGGCGCTCCGGCCGGGGTAGTGGCGTAAGTATTGAAAGGCTCGCGGTTGACCAGCAGCGCGCCGCCGGGGCGCACTTTCGCGACCTTGCCGCCGTCGAGGATCATCTGCCAGGTATAGAGGTGCTCGCCGCCGTCGCGGTCGATGTTGTCGAGGATCACCGCGTAGGGCGGGATTTCCGTGCCGTCGGGCCGGATGAACATCACTTCGCGCAGCGCCCGGCGCGCCCCGGCTCCGGGCTCGCCCCAGTTGTTGGCGCGGTAGGCGGAGGCGCAATCGGCCTTGGCGTAACCGAAACGGTTGTTGTTTTCAAAAGCGAGCATTTTGCCCGACACGCCGGGGCCGTTGCCGCTCCGGGCCTGCCCTTTGCCGTCGATCAGGACGCAGCTGTGGGCAAAGGTGTGGCTCCGCGAAAACTCCCGGTTGCCGTTGGCGTCGTTGGCATAGCCCGAGTCGACCGCCCAGAGGTCGCCGAAGGCGTAGAACGAAAAGTGCCCCCGGTCGGATTGCGCATGGATCGAGTGGGTCTTGTCGCGCGACGCGAGATACGGTCCGGCTTCGAAGCTCAGCATCGCGTCATCCCCGGTCAGGCCGGTCCGCCAGACCGCCAGTTCGCGCTGGCGGAAAAAGGCCGCGTCGCGGATCTTCTCCGGCGCAGCCGCCGCCGGGAGCGGACGCGCCGACAGCAGCACGTCGAGCGGGAAATACTCCTCCGAGCATTCGCCGTACTGTTCGTAAATCCAGCGGGCGACGCCGTCGCCGTTGGCCGCGGCGACGAAGAGGCATTCGACGTCGGGACTGCTGTACCAGGCGTCGTTGCGGGTGTCGGTGAGTTTGGTGCCGGGGATCAGTTTATCGGGGTAAACGCGCGGCCAGATTCCGAGCCGGGTCGTTGCGATCAGATTTTCGCCGCCGCGGTCGGAGAGCAGCAGCGAAAAGAGCATCACGCGCACCGCGCTGTAGCGGGCGTAGACCGAGCCTTCGCAGGGCAGCCCCTGTTCATCGAAGCCGAGCGCGACCCAGCGCTTGAGGATCCGGGAGCAGTCGGCGATCCGCTTTTGAAACCCGGGCCGGTCGGCGAAATAGAGCGCGGCGATCCCGGCGGGACCGAAGGCGACGCCGTTGTGGTTGTGAATGCCGTACCACCAGGTCGCGGGGTTGTCGGCGATTTTGACGGTTTCGTCGATGTAGTCGGCGACGCATTTCTCGATCATAACGCGCTCTTCCTGACTCAAAAATTCGCCGAAGATCATGCAGCCGATGCCGATTCCGTAGAGCATCTGCCCGCGTTCGCCGGGAAGTCCCTGCTGGATCCGGGGATGGTCGACCGGGAAATTGCGGCAGGCGGCGGTCAGGAGTTCGACCGCTTTGTCGGCGTATTTGCGGTCGCCCGTGCCCCACCAGGCACAGCCGAGGCTCTCCATCTGACTGGTCAGCGTGGTGCCGACGGTGTAGACGTACAAGCTGTAGCTCTTGCCGCGCTCGATCCGCCGGTCGGGGTTGAAGGGTTTCGCCTTGAGCGCCGCTTCCGCCCGGCGCATCACGCGGACGAACCGGGGGTCGGAACCGATCTTCCGCGCCGTTTCGGCGTCGGGGCGGAAGAAGTCGGCGGCAATCGCGGTCAGTTGAAGGGTACAGAGCATCACAAGAGTCATTCCGATCGTTTTCATAGTGTTACATCCCGATGAAGCCGCCCGACGCATCGCACATCGAGTCGTAGGTGATAATGTTGAAGAAACAGCTCGGCGTGATCCGGAGGAAGCTGTAGGTGTTGAGGGTGGTGGTCGTGGTCCGGGAACTGACGGCGAGGCCCGCGCTGAGTACATTGAGCTGGTTGTTGTGGCGCGGAATCAGCGCCGCGTAGTTGGTGTCGGTGCGCGGGTCCCAGGTCAGGAGGTTGCTGGCGGAAGCCGAGCCGGAGCTTTCGAATTTCGGGCAGAGGCTGTCGCCCGCGAGGATGATTTCGCTCGGAGAATACTTGAGGTCGTTCCGGTCCGAGGTAAACTTCCGTTTAAAAAGTGGAAAGGAGTGGCCGGTGTCGAGCGCGTTGTTTTTGCCGACCATGCCGTAAATGTAATTGGTCGCGCGGTCGGGATACTTCCTGACGACCGAGGGGCAGAAGAAGCTCTTCGACATCGCATTGTGGTAGGTTGCCCCGGAGGAGGTCAGCATGGTATTGAAGTCGGGGCCGCCGAGGTATTGGGTGAGGCGCGTCGCGTAGGAGGTGTTGACGTTGGGGCCGCCGTGGGTCATCCAGCCGTCGAAGTCGTTGGAGTAGAGGCCGACCGCCAGCCCGAGCTGTTTGAGGTTGTTGATGCAGTGCGTCGACTTGGCGCGTTCCCGCGCCTTGTTGAGGCTCGGCAGCAGCATCGAGGCGAGAATGGCGATGATCGCGATGACCACCAGCAATTCGATCAGGGTGAAACGCTTTGGAAGCACGGTTGTTTTCGGCATATCGTTTTCTCCTTCGTAAAATGTTACGGTTTTCGGTTCTGCGGGATATTATACTGCAAAAATTCATTTTCAACAATATCTTTTTTCGCCAAAAAGATATTGAATATTATCATATTTCAATTTTCCATCGCTTTACAGCGCCTTTTTCGCGAAACCGGATACTTTTCATAAAACGATGATTTTCAACAATGAACCATATTTCGACAATCGCACCTGAGCTCAAATCATCAAAACCGGAACCTTATCAAAAAAGCGCTTTTCCCGCAATTGCCATTTTCGGCGGAGGATACAAAAAAACATCTTTTTTTTCAAATTCGGCTTGACATTCGAATTGAAATGTCCTATAATTGAAACAAACAATAGGACACATTGGGACACTATTATGAATAACACTACTGGAAACCGTTACCGGGCGATGGTCGAATTCATCGAAGCGATGATCGCGGGCGGGCATTACCGGACCGGCGCGAAGATTCCGTCCTTGCGGACGCTGTGCAAAGAATTTGACCTTTCGCGCGGCACGGCGGCGCGGGGACTCGAGTACCTCGCCGAACGGGGACTCCTCGAAATCCGCCACGGCTCGGGCGCGTATGTGACCAAACGCAACGGCAACGGTACAGCCGCAGGCGGCAGCGGACGGAAGATCGCGGTCTTTTCCGAGCACTGCAACATCTTCGACAGCTATTGCGCCCACATCGTGCTCGGCATCCAGAACCTCGCCGCCGAAACCGGAACCACGCTCAATATGCATCTGCGCCGCTACAGCGATACCACGCCGGAAATTGTGGAAAAGGCCTCGCTGGAAGCGGACGCGCTGCTGCTCGTCGGCCCCTACGACCTGGTCTTGAACAACCTGCCCCGCCGCCGTCCGGTGGTCGGGGTGGATATGCTCCGGGGGTATTCGGTAGCCTCGCTGGTCGGTTCGGACAACCGCCAGACGGCGGAGCTCTCGGCGGATTTCTTCATCGGCCGCGGCTTCCGGCGCGTGAAGCTGATCAGTTTCCCCTTTCCGCTCCATCGCTACCGGGCGGAGTGCTTCATGACCGAATTCCAGTCGCGGGGCGGCAAGACTGAAATCATCATGCCGCTCGAAAAGTACGCCCCCGATTCATTGAGCCCTGACTTTTACCGTTCGCAGTTCCCCTTGTTCGAGGACCGGGATTGCGGCTATTTATTCGTCAGCGGCACCGAGTGCGAAAGAACCCTGATCCATTACCGGAACACGACCGGGCGCGAACTCACCGACGACGTCTGTCTCCTCTCGGTCGACGCCAAGTCGCGGATCGTTCCCGGCTACACCCCGGTCAATACCGTCGGCCCCGACTACGCGGAAATCGGCGAAGTCGCCTTCGCCGAATGCATGCGCCGCATCGAAACCCCCGGCGCAAGACCGAGACGCATCGAAACGAGTTGCACGCTCACAACGATTTGACGGCTCCATATGAATGAAAGGACGGAAAAATGAAAAGCATGACAGCCGCTTCCAGCAGCCAACGCCCCTTCACGCTGATCGAACTGTTGGTGGTGATCGCAATCATCGCCATTCTCGCCGCGATGCTGCTGCCCGCCCTCAACAAAGCGCGCGCGGCGGCCTGGAAAGCGAGCTGCATCAATACCGCCAAGCAGATCGGCACCTGCGACCTCATGTACGCCAACGACAACGTTGACTACATCACCCCGGACAAAAGGCCGGGCGGCAGGCAATGGTACCAGCTGATGAAGCCCTATGCCTACGATCTTTTCAGCCGCAAAGGACGCGACAAAGCCAATGGCGCCGTCCCGATGTGCCCCGCCGCCGAACGCGAACAGGGCAAAACGCTGACCTGCCTCTCGGGCTCCATCTCCCCCTGGACGCCCCTCACCCCGGGTTGGACCTACGAATACCAGGCCGGAGGCTACGGCCGCAGCTACATGCTTGGCTCCGACGGCTGGAGCCAGTATTATCCCTTCACCAAAATGGGACAGATCAAGAGTCCGAGCAAACTGATCACCACCTTTGACGCCTACTATTTCGACATCATGTTCAACGGGCAAACCATGTGGGAAGACCGCGTCGACGGGCAGATCGCCTGGAGCCGCCATGACGGCCGCGGGACTTACGTCAACGTCATCTTCGCGGACGGCCACTGCGCCCCCTTCTCCTACCAGGCGCGCGACGCGAAGCTCAACGAAAATCACCTCTATCCCATGGGAAAGTACATTGGAATCTGACAAATGAAAAAAATCATCGTTCTTGCCCTCGCCGCGCTGGCGTTCCCGGCGCTCTTCGCCGCAACCGAAACGGTATTCGAAACCGATTTCAGCGAATTCGCCGACGGGTTGCCGAAAGGATGGAAAAAGTACGAACAGGGCAAAGCCGGTGCGATCCGCCAGGCCACGCTCGAAAACGGCAAAAAGGCCGCCGAACTGATCGTCACC
>JAVBUI010000334.1:0-2693 GCA_031555495.1 Victivallaceae bacterium
CTGATTCCGCCCCCCGCCATCAGCCGCGACGTCATCGCCGAAGACCAGAACTGAGGAGTCATGTTATGAAAAAACTCATTTCCCTCCTGACCGCCGCTGCGTCGTTCTCCCTCATGGCGGCGGACAGCGCCATCGACCTTACGCAGCGCGGGATTCCCGGCACGCCGCGAAACCTCAACAGCGCCACGACCAAGGGCTACGGAGACAGCGCGGTCCAGACCCAGCTCCGGCTGGAGGTCAAGGATTCGACCGGCGCGGTTCACTTCATCCGCGACAACACCGACCCCTACGTGATCACCCGGACTTACGAACTCAAGCACACCGAGGCCTACGCGATGCGCGGTTACCTCCTCGCGATGGTGCTCGGCACCAAAGTCTCCGCGAGTCCGGTCCAGGTCGAAGCCCTGAAATTCAACGACGGCCGCTCGCTGGTGCTGGTTTCGGCTGAGGATTACCGCTTCCGAGACGCCGGCAACGGGCAATCGATCGACGAAGTGATCGCTTCGCTCGACCAGCCGGGCCTCGGCTTTTCCAGCGGCCGTCCCAAGTTCATTTATTTTCCCAAAATCAACTCCGCCGCCAATCTGCTGGAAATGGTGCGCAACGTCGGCGCCAACGGCAGCGACACCGAATTCATCGGCGGCGTCGACGTGCTGATGGTCGACGGCCCGCTCAATGCGCTGGTGGTCGGCGCGCCCTTCTGGTCGTGGAAGCACATCAAAGAGATGCTCGATCAGTACGACAAGCCGATGCCCGAGGTCAGGATCAGCTACAAGCTGGTTGAAATTTACGCCGAAAACGACGACAAGATCGGGATCGACTTCCAGAGCTGGAAGAACAACGACGGCGCGGACTTTTTCTCGGTCGGCGGGCAGTACCGCAACAACTGGGCCTCGACCTTCGCCGGCGGAGTGAACAATTCGGGCTCGAGCAAAACCGAATACTACAACTTCAATCCGAAGTGGAACTCGAAATACATCGATTTCCTGACCTCTTCCGGCAAAGCCAGGGTCGTCACCGAGGGCGTGCTGCTGGCCAAAAACCGTGAAACGTCGACCATCGCGGTCAGCTCCGGGTTATTTTACGACGATGTCTCTCAAACCATTCCGGAGACCACCGTCAACGACCTTCTCCCCGGCGGCCGCGGCCCCGTCCCCGCGCCGGGCGGCGAGGTGCCGATCCAGCACGGCAAAGAGCAGATCACCAAAGTCGACAACGGCTTCCGCTACGTGCTCAAAATCAATCCGGTGGTAACCGCCCGGAGCACCGGCCTGACACTCGCAGCGGTCGGCTCTTCGCTGATTGGCTGGAACGGAGACGGAAGTCCGCGCATCAGCCACTCCGGCTTCAACACCGAGGTCCAGATCGGCAACAGCGGCAAGGATTTCGTGCTCGGCGGCATCCGCAAGACGGAAGTTGTGCGCGGGGTGGCGGGATTGCCTTTCATCAAGGACCTGCCGTTCATCGGCTGGATTTTTTCGACCGAGAGTGAATCGACCAAGCGTTCGCAGCTGGTGTTGATCGCCCGGGCGGAATATTCGACGCCGCTTGATCCGATCAAGCCGGAGCTCCGCGACAACCTCGATAAACTCCTCGACGGCATCGACGAGGGCGTCAAGAGCCCGGTCAACAACCTGGGCTTCCAGCAACTCTTGATCGACACCGATAAATTGGAATAGGTGGGGCCTCACGCCATGGCCCTGATACGGATACCCAAAGGGACGTGCAAAACGAAGGCTAATTCTCTTCTTTACGCATCCAGGCGGGACGAAGGGACGGATAGACCCTGAAAATCGGGTAATAGACATCGTCCATGATATCCGCCAGCGTTTGGTTTACGATTACCAGCCTTCCTTTGTTGTCTTTATTCTCTTTATTTTCTATCAACAGGCACGCTTGCCGTCCGAGATCCGAAGATACCTTCTCCAATTTTTTCACGATCAACGCCGCCCGTTCCTTCGATTCAATCCGACAGCGATACTTCCATTCGGGCGCAGACGGATGCGGTTCACCCGCAGCATCATCGTGCGGCGAAGCGCAATACTCCATTTCCCAGGAAAAAACCAAATCCGATTGTTCTGGATTTTTGCGATTCATTTCAGTAAAAATGCACATTGCCTCTTCTCCGGAAATTCCGGATTTTATCACACGTCTTTCTTTAATTACCCGGTCATACTCAATAATCCGGCAGATGCATTTTTGATATTTTTCTCCCGTCGCCGCAAAGGAAGAGAGAGACGGGCAATTCCCCACCAGCGGCTTTTCCAGTCCCCAGAAGATGCGCCCGATCAGCTTACAGAGGCCCCCGGCTATTACGGTATCTTCTTTTCGGAGCATCTCTTCCATTTGTGCAAGATCGGAAGCTATCTGCTCCATCGCAGCGATCAGCATATGCGCGTTCATTTTCAATATCCATCGCTTGCTTGATTACGTCACTAAATGCAATAATCGAGAACACAGTTTTCGGCGCTGAGCTTCTTGTGGTTGTCGATGATGTTCTGGAGCGTGATCCGGCGCATTTCCTCGCGGATCGCCGCGGTGAGGCCGTCCCAGATCGAGCGGGTGGGGCAGCAGTCGCGCCTGCCGCATTGGCCTGAAGCGCCGACGCAGTCGACGATCGCGACGGGGCCCTCCATCGCTTCGACCACGTCGAGGAGCGAAATCGTTTCCGGAGATTTCTTGAGCCGGAAGCC
>JAVBUI010000121.1:0-4325 GCA_031555495.1 Victivallaceae bacterium
CGACCCCGACCGTGAAGGGGAAGCGATCGCCTGGCACCTCGCCGAAGTGCTGAAAGACACCGCCAAAAATCCGTTCCACCGGGTCACCTTCCACGAAATCACCAAAAGCGCCATCCAGCGCGCGCTCGATGAAAAGACCTCGATCAACCTCAATCTGGTCGACGCCCAGCAGGCGCGCCGGGTGCTCGACCGGATCGTCGGTTACCAGGTGAGCCCCCTGCTCTGGTCACGCCTCGAAAAAGGCATCAGCGCCGGGCGCGTCCAATCTGTCGCGCTGCGTCTGGTGGTCGAGCGCGAACGCGAAATCAGCAACTTCACGCCGGAAGAATACTGGGTCTTCAGCCTGGTCTTCCGCACCGCCGACGGCCGCGAATTCGCGGCGAAGCTCTTCAAAATCGGCGGCAAGGACTTCAAGATCGGCAATCAGGCCGAAGCCGAAGCACTGCTTGAAGCAGTGTTGAAGGGCGCAGCGCCCAGAATCGCCAAAGTCGCCACCGCCGAACGCCGCCGCAACGCGCCGCCGCCCTTTACCACCAGTACCTTGCAGCAGGCGGCGAGCACCAATTTGCACTATTCGGCCACCAGCACGATGCGTTATGCCCAGAATCTTTACGAAGGCGTCGAACTCGGCGCGGGCGGTCCGGTTGGTTTGATCACCTACATGCGTACCGACTCGGTCACCATCGCCCGCGAAGCCCAGGAGGCGGCGCGCGACTACATCTCTCGCAGCTTCGGCCCGGCCTTCGTCCCCGCCAAACCCAATTATTTCAAGAACAAAGCCGCCGCCCAGGAGGCGCATGAAGCGATCCGTCCGACCGACGTCAACCGGACGCCGGAGTCGCTCGCGCCGTACCTCGAGAGCACCGACCTCAAGCTTTACACCTTGATCTGGAAACGCTTCGTCGCGAGCCAGATGAGCCAGTGCGTCCAGAATCTCACCACCGTCGACACCGTGATCGCGGGCGCCGACCGGCGTGACTATACCTTCCGCGCCACTGCGACAGTTCCGGTCTTCCCGGGCTTCACCGCGGTCTTCAACGACGAGGGGAAGTCAAAGGACGAGGCCAGAGAAGCGGCGCTCCTCGGGTCGCTCCGCGAGCGCGAAGAGCTCGCCATTTCCTCGGTCGAGAAGGAGCAGAAATTCACCGAGCCCCCGCCGCGTTACACCGAAGCTTCGCTGATCAAGGAGCTCGAAGAAAACGGCATCGGCCGTCCTTCGACCTACGCCACCATCCTCCGGACCATCCAGCAGCGTGATTACGTGACCCGCGAACAGGGAAAACTGATCCCGAGCGACCTTGGGTTCCGGGTCACCGATTTCCTGGTGGAGAACCTGCCCGAGCTCTTCGACGTCGGCTTCACCGCCGCCATGGAGCAGAAGCTCGATGAAATCGAGAGCGGCAGCATCGGCTGGACCAGGATGATGGCCGACTTTTACGGAAAATTCGCCCCCTGGCTGGAGAACGCCAAACACTCGGGCGGCCCCGCCGGAGAGAACGCCGAACTGCTGATCGGCCGCCTCGCCGAGGTCAAATTCGCGGCACCTGAGAAGCGCGGCAAACGCACCTACGACGACGGCAAATTCTACCGTTCGGTCGCTGAAGCCTTCGCCAAAAAGGGAAAAATCACCGCCCGCCAATATGAAGCGCTGCTCGCCCTCGCGGCGAAGTACGAGAACCAGCTGCCGGGGGGAACCGGTCTCCCCGAGGAGCTCGCGAAGGATCTCAAAGCAGCCAACGAACGCATCGCCGCGCGCGAAGAAAAAGCGGCCGCAAGCGCGGTTCCGGATGCGCTGATGGCGGATTACGGCAAACTCTTCGCCGCCTTCGACAAAGTAACCTGGGAAGAGCCGAGCACCCGGCGCGGCAGAACCTACGACGACAAGAAGTTCTTCACCTCGCTCAAGCGCCAGGCCCTCGACGGCAAAATGCTCTCCGAGAAACAATTGGCCGCGCTGACCCGGATGGCGGAAAAATATCAGGGCGAGCTCGCCGACGCGGACTTCGTCCGGCAAATGCTGTCGGTCCCGGCGGCGCGGGAACAATCCGAAAAGACCGGAGAAGCGGCCGCCCCCGCCAACAATGTCGCGGCGGCGATGCTCGAACGCCTCGCCGCCGTCACCGCGTGGGCGGAACCGGCCAAAAAAGGACGCTTCACCTACGATGACCGCGCCTTCTACGAATCGATCGCCAAGCAGCACGAAGCCGGGCGGAGCCTGAGCCCGAAGCAGCTTGCGGCGCTGGGGAAACTCGACGCGAAATACGCGAAGAAAGCGGAACAATAATTACTTCGCTTTCGGGATCGTGATCGCGTAAAGCGTGTTGCAGACCGCCATCACGGCGGCGAAGCCGAAGAGGATGCCGACGCCGAATTCACGCCACATCCAGCCGCCCGCAAGGGCGGCCAGGACGCTGATCAGGTGGTTGATCGATATCCCCGTGGTCAGCGTCGAGGTCACCTCCTCCGGCGAGGTGGAAATATCCCTGACATAGATGCTTGAGGCAAGCGAAGCATTGCTGATCACCGCGTCTAGAATGAAGTTCGCCACCACCACATACCAGGCGATTTCCATCGGAAAGAGCTTCGGCGCGTAGCCGTAGACCAGACAGACGAAAAAGAGGAAAACGGTGTCGTAAATCATCGTATTGCGATAGCCGATCCGGTCGATCAGTTTGCCGACCAGCGGACCGGCGAAGATGTTGACCGCGGCGCAGACGCCGACCAGCAGCGCCATTTTGCGGGTGTCGAAGCCGTAGATCAGGATCAGCACAAAGGGGGCGAAGGTCAGGAAGATCTGTTTGCGCGCCCCGTAAAAGAGCTCAAGCATATAGAACTTCCTATACTTCCTGTTGAAATAAAGCCGTGGACGTTTGGCCGTTTCGCGGAGATCCGATTGCTTTTGGGCGATGCAGAGGAAGCTCCCCAGCAGGAAAAAGGTGATCAGCATCCACGAGAAATTATAAAGCCATCCCGAATGCTCCGCCGCGAATTTCTGCGTCCCAAGGTAGAACACACCCGCCACTGCGAGCGCTCCCGCGAGCTGGCCGAGGTAGCCGACGCAGGAGGTGAGCCCGAGCGCCCTCCCCTGCATGCCGGGCTGGGCAAGGTGCATGGTTATGGAGTTGCGGACCGGCATTAAAATATGTTCACCCGAGCTCCAGAGCACCACCAGCACGATCAGGAAAACCCGGTCGGTGCCGACGAAAAGCAGCGCGCAACTCGCCAGCATCCCGATCAGGAGACCTGTCCGCATCACCTTCCATTCGCTGAAGCGGTGCATCAGCGCGAGAATCACGATCAGGAAAAGCCCCGGCGTTTCGCGGAAGAATTCGAGCACCCCGCGCTGGTATTCGTCGAAGTGCTGGATCTGGACGAGGTAATTGTTGAGCACCCCGTAGAAGCTCCCGAAGGCCATGCCGAAAAAGAGCGCGCTCGCCAGGAAACCGGCCGCCCCTTCCCCGGTGCGGAAAGTCCGTTGGAACATTGCAAGAGTTATCATCAGAGCTCCCCGCGCACCGTCGTTAAGGTCCGTCGGATCTGCCCCGCGATCTCCTCTTTCGCCTCCGGCGTGACCCGGAAGAGCGGCAGAAACACCCCGAGCGCTCCGAGCATCATGCCGGAGGCATCAAGAAGCGGAAAGGCGGCGGAATAGATTTCACCTTCGATCTTTTCGGCGAACCCCGCCCGGCGCAATTCATCAAGCGCGCGGTCGAGCCCGGCGCGGTCGGAAATTTGACTCCACGCCGCCCCCGGAAAGCCGTTGCGGCGCAAATATAAATCGAGTTCGGAAGGCGCTGCAAAGGCGAGCAGGATCCGGGTGGTCACCAGTTCGCAGTCGGAACGCTCCTGCTCGGCGTTGCGGACGTCCACCACAACGGGGGAATCCCCCTGACGGCGCAGCAGAACTTTGCGCCGTCCGTTGAAGAGCGTGGTCAGCACCAGCGACTCGCCGCCCTCGCGGGCGAGCCCCGCAAGATGCGGCGTCATCACCCGGGTCAAACGCCCGGCGATCATCGCCGCGCGGCTCATGCCGACGCACTTGGCGCCGGGAATATAGAGTTTGCCCTCGGCGCGGCCGATGTAGCCCGATTGTTCCATGGTTTTGAGGATATTGCGAGCCGTGGTCGGCTGAATCTCGAGCGCCGCCGCGATTTCGGAAAGCCCCACGCCGGGCCGGGTCATCGACTCCTCCAGCACAAACTCAAGCGCGTTCAGCGCCTTGATCACCGACCGAACCGTCCCCGAATCCTCTTTCATCGCACCCTGCCGTGGTTGAAAATTAACTGCAATCAATTACTATACCATTGCAAAGCGCGAAAAACAAA
>JAVBUI010000358.1:0-4867 GCA_031555495.1 Victivallaceae bacterium
GGCGCTCGGCGCGGTGCGCCAGCCACGCGAGCGCTCGGCCCTTCGACACGCCCGGACCGACGAACTCGAGGAACCGGGGGTGCGACACGGTCGGGCTCGCGCGCCCGGCGAACCGGCGGCAGTGGAAGTCCAAGGCGCCGCCCGTCCCGGCCTGGCGGAGCAAGTCGCGGCGATCCTGGCCGCCAAGCCCGCCGTCGGAAACGCGGCCAAGTCCGAGTCTCCGGTTTTGCCTGAGGTCGCCCGGCAAAAGGTCGGTGAATTCGTCGGCGTCAAGCAAGCGTTGGAAATCGACGGAGAATCGCTCCTGGCGGCGGCGGTCGACGACAAGGTGCTGCTGCTGGACAAAGACGGCAAGATCCGGCAGACATTCAAAACCTCGGGCCAGGTCGGCGCAATCTGTTATTGGCCGGAACGGAAAATCCTGCTGGCGGGCTCCGTCGACGAAAAGCTCCGCGCCTTTGCGCTCGACGGGCGCCAGCTTTGGGAATTCACCTCGCGCATGCCGGACGGCGTCAAGCACGAACGCATGTGGTGGGCGAAGGGCGCTCTCCCCGGCGTCAGCGGCATTGCGGTTGCGGAACTTGCTCCCGGCCGTCCGCTGATTTTCGTCGGCGGCGCGGGTACGCTGGAAATCCTCGACGCCGACGGCAAACTCCTGAAGCGCCACTTCCAGGAGTGGGGCCGGTTTGAAGAATTCACCTTGCTTCCGGCGCACGGCAAGGAGCCCGCATCGATGCTGAGCTGGGGTTATATGGTCGGCCATCCGGCGGTGTACCGTTACAAAGAGAATCTGCAGCGCGGCTACCTCGATCTCTCATCCGCCAAAGACGGCTCTTTCATGGGCGGCTTCGGTTTCGGCTACGTCGGCCGCAATGCATTGCGGGTGACCCGGCTGGAGCCGGGCGGGCCGGAACGGCTGGCCGGTACCTTCAACGGCACCTTCAACCGGGTGATGGTCTGGGATCTTGAGGGCCAAGTCCTCCACGAGGCCGACCTCGGCGTCGGCATCCGCGCCTTCAGCGGCAACTACGCCCAATACATGTTCCGGGGCAGCAATATCCGGGGCTTCGAGCTGCCCGATTTCGACGGAAACGGCCAAAAATCGATCGCGGTGGGCGTCAACCGGAAATTCGTCACCGCCTTCGACGCGAAATTGCAAAGCCGCTTCTTCCACCCCCTCCCGGCCGACCCGCTGACGCTGGCGGTCATCCCCGGCCCGTCCGGCGACCGCCTCGCGGTCGGCTGCGTCGACGGCACCGTGGCCGTGATCGACGGCAAGGGCGAAATCACCGCCAAAGCCCAAATCGAAGGCCAGATCACATTGCTGCAAGCCATTGGCGACCGACTGCTTGCCGGGACCGACCACGGAGAAATCGTGGTGTTCGGGATTTGAAATTCAGCGTTTCTGCAGTATCTTTTGAAAATGTGATTGATGAATACGAGGAATAAATCATGTTTTCATCCGTTTTGGAAGCCATCGGCGAAACACCTCTGGTCGAGCTGTCTCGTTTCACCGGGAACTCGGGGGCCCGGGGCCGGATTCTGGTCAAATTGGAATATCTCAATCCCGGATTTTCCAAGAAGGACCGGATCGCCTTGCAGATGATCGAGGAGGCCGAAGCGTCCGGTGAATTGCGGCCGGGACAAACGGTCGTCGAGCTCACCAGCGGCAACACCGGGACCGGGCTCGCCATCGTCTGTGCGGTCAAAAAACACCCTTTCGTCGCGGTGATGAGCCGGGGAAATTCGGTCGAACGGGCCCGGATGATGAAAGCATTGGGCGCGGAAGTCGTCCTTGTCGACCAGTGTCCCGGCTCCATGCCCGGTCAGGTCTCCGGCGACGACCTCGCCGCCGTCGAGGAGGCGGCGCAGAGACTCTGCCTCGAACGTCAGGCGTTCCGTGCCGACCAATTCCGGCTCGAGGGTAATTTCAACGCGCACTTTCTCCATACCGGGGAGGAAATCTGGAAACAAAGCGGCGGTCAGGTCGACGCTTTCTGCGACTTTATCGGTACCGGCGGTACCTTCGGCGG
Organism: Victivallaceae bacterium; assembly: GCA_031555495.1. Taxonomy (GTDB): domain Bacteria; phylum Verrucomicrobiota; class Lentisphaeria; order Victivallales; family Victivallaceae; genus JAVBUI01. The sequence goes on from JAVBUI010000358.1 coordinate 2,034, forward strand.
CATTCAGGCCTGTTTGCGGAAGCACAATCCGGCAATCGGGTGTTTCATCGTGGAGCCTGCAAGTTGCGCCGTCTATGCCGATAGCGGGACCTCCAATCCCAATCACCGGATTCAGGGCGGCGGTTACAGCCGGCGCGACCTCCCATTTTTCAAGCCGGAGGAGATTTCCGGAAGCATTCCCGTGACCGATGAAGAGGCGATGGAGTGTGCCCGGCGGCTGGCGTGCGAAGAGGGGATTTTCGCCGGATTCTCGACCGGAGCCAACGCCGCCGCCGCGCTGCGGCTGCTGCGGGGGGATTATGCGGGCAAAACGGTCGTGATACTGGCCTGCGATTCGGGCTTGAAGTACCTCAGCACTGATCTTTGGCAGTGAGGGGGCACTGCGTGCCAACTCCCGTATCCCGAGGCCGACGGTCGGCCGGGATTCCAAAGGGCAGCGCCCTTTGGTGGAGTGTGAGGTGAAACCTCGCCGTTCCCGCCCGGGCGAAGCCCAGCTCAAGAGAGCGGAACGCAGTTCCGCCCTGAGCCCGGCCCGAGCGGAAGCCGTCAGGCCGGAGCGACCGTTCCCCTCGGGATACACGGTGTATAGATTGTTTTGCAAGCAGGACGACCTTGGATGGCGTCGCTCCGCAGGCGCTGTGCGCCCACGTCGCTTTGACCGGGCTCAGCTCGTGACTGCGTCGCTCTTTGTGAGCTGGGGGCTTCGCCCGGCGACGGCGAGGCACCGCCTCACACTCCGCCAAAGGCTCCTCGCCTTTGGAATCCCGCCAGGGCCGAGTGGCCCTGGACCCGTCGCTCCGCGCTTACGCGCTCCGCTCCCACTAAAAGATCTTGCCCGGATTCAACACCCCGTTCGGGTCAAACGCAAACTTGATTCGCTTCAGGAGCTCCATATACTCCGGCGAAACCACGTACGGCATATACTTCTTGAGCTTCGTCCCGATCCCGTGTTCCCCCGAAAGACGCCCCCCAAGCTCTCCCACCAGGGTGTAAATCTCCGCCAGAATCTTCGGCAGCTCCTCCTTGAACTTCTCCCGCGACCAGGCGGGATCAGCCACGATCCGCGCATGAAGATTCCCGTCCCCGGCATGTCCGAAGCAAGGGATGAATACCCCGTACTTCTTCGACACTACCTCAAAAGCATCGATCATCAGCGGAATCGATCCCGGCGGCACCACAATATCCTCGGCGCGCTGAATACTCGAAATCAGATTGCACGCCTCATTGATATTACGCCTGATCCGCCAGATCCGCTCCGATACCTCGGCGGTATTGGCAACATACACCTCCGTCGCGCCGTTCTTTTCACAGAATTCACCGACTTTGAGAAATTCCCGGTCGACCGACTCGGCGTCGGAGCCGTCCAAGCTCAAAAGCAGCATCGCCCCGCAGTTTTCGTAAGGAATGCTCTCCTTGAGGTAATCGCAGGCGGCCTTGACCGCCGCACGGTCCATGAACTCGATCGAAGTCGGCGTCACCCCGCTCTCGGCAATCAGCTTCGGCACCAGGCCGATCGCGCTCGCGGCGTCAGGGAAGAGACAGAGAAGATCAATATTCGCTTTTGGCTGCGGCAGCAGTTTCAAGATGATTTTGGTGAAAATCCCGAGCGTCCCTTCGGAGCCGGACATCAAAGGCACCAGGTTGTACCCGGTCGCGTCCTTGCAGAGCTTGCCGCCGAGCTCGATGATCTCACCGGTCGGCGTGACCACCTCGAGCCCGAGGACGTAACGCGAGGTCACCCCATATTTGACCGCCTTCCCGCCGCCCGCGTTTTCGGCCACGTTGCCGCCAAGGAAACAGGTCTCGAGGCTCATCGGATAACCGGCGTAAAAAAGCCCGTATGGCTCAAGAAAAACATTGATTTCACTGGTAATCACACCGGGCTCGGCGACCAGCATCAGATTGGCCGCGTCGAATTCGAGAATCGAATTCATCCGGTCGGTGCCGAGGACGATCCCGCCGTAAACCGGAACCGCGCCGCCGGAAAGGCCGCTTCCCGCACCGCGCGGAGTCACCGGAATCAGCTCGCGGTTGGCAAGCTTCATGATCGCGGCGATTTCCTCCGCGGTACGGGGACGGACCACCGCGTCCGGGACGCGCCGCCCGGCTTCGTCGCCGGGGGTCTCGTCTTTGCCGTAGGCTTCCAGTTGCTCGGGATCGTCGGCGATTACATATTTGTCGCCGACGATCGAACGCAGCTCGGCGAGGATCGCCGGAGTGAGGGTATTGAATTTCAGATCCATGATTTGTCACCTTTCTTCAACGCGGCGATCCATTGCGGCACGACGGCGTGGAGGTCGCCGACGATGCCGATGTCGGCGACCTTGAAAATCGGGGCTTCGGCTTCGCGGTTGACCGCGATGATCTTCTCCGAAGTACGCATCCCGGCGAGGTGCTGGATCGCCCCCGAAAGACCGAGGCCGATGTAGAGTTTGGGCGCGATGGTTTTGCCGCTCAAGCCGATCTGGTGGGGATAGCTCAGCAGCCCCCGGTCGACCACCTCGCGGGTGCCGCCGATGGAAGCGCCGAGGAGGCGGGCGAATTCGCGGATCATTTCGAGCTGATCGCCCTTGCGGACGGCGCGGCCGATCACCACCACGCGCTCGGCGGCGGCAAGATCGTCCTCGCCGGCGGCGGGGATGAAGCGCTCGAGCTCAATCCCGGAGGGCGGCAGAGGGCCGGTCGCCAGCCGGACGATTTCGCCGCCGAAGCCCGGAATTTCAGGCGCGGCAGGCGAGGAGTGCGGACGCACCGTCGCCATCTGGGGACGGGCGACGCGACACTGGATGGTCGCCATGATGTTGCCGCCAATGGCCGGGCGGGTCTGGTTGAGG
>JAVBUI010000386.1:0-2658 GCA_031555495.1 Victivallaceae bacterium
CCGACAATCTGGGTATTGGCTTCGGCGTCAAACTTGTCGGCGGCGATATTGTCGACCGGGAGCAGGAGCTTGACGTTCTTCTCCACAGCCATCTTGATCATCTCATTGGCGTAGTCGAGCTGATCGACTTCGCAGAGCGAACCGCCGACGTCATGCCCCTGCGCCTTGAGGAAGGTGTAAGCCATGCCGCCGCCGATGATCAGGGTGTCGACCTTAGTCAGCAGATTGCGGACCACGGCGAGCTTGTCCGAAACTTTGGCGCCGCCGAGGATGGCGACGAAGGGACGGACCGGATTTTCAACCGCGCTGCCGAGGTATTCAAGTTCTTTCTCGAGCAGGAAACCGGCGACCGAAGTGCCGATGTACTTCGAAATCACCGCCGTCGAAGCGTGGGCGCGGTGGGCGGCGCCGAAGGCGTCGTTGCAGAAGAGATCGCCGTAGCTCGCGAGCTTCTCGGCCAGCTTGCCCTGTTTGCCCTTCATTTCGGCTTTCTTGGCGGCGTATTCGTCGTCGGTCATGCCGTCGGCCTTCTTGACTTTGCCCTCTTCTTCTTTGTAGAAGCGGGTGTTTTCGAGCATCAGGATGCCGCCCGGCTTGAGCGCGGCAACTTCCGCGTCGGCGTTGCCGCAGTCGGCGGCGAAAGCAACCGGCTTGCCCAGCAGCTTGGCGAGGTATTCGGCAACCGGCTTGAGGCTGAATTCAGCCTCATAGCCTTTGCCGGAAGGACGGCCGAGGTGGCTCATCAGGACCACGCTCGCGCCCTGCTCGAGCACGTATTTGATGGTCGGGAGCGCGCCCTGGATGCGGGTGTCGTCCGTGATGACGCCGCCCTTGAGCGGAACGTTGAAGTCGACGCGCATCACCACGCGTTTGCCGGCGAGAGCAACGTCGCGAATGGTTTTCTTGTTCATGGTAAGACCTTCTTCCAAATTAAAATTTTTTCAAAAAAAATCGGGACGGGCGGCTAAAACCACCCGCCCCGAGGCATTATCGTCGATGACGGTAATTACTTGGCAATCACGCGGACCATTTCCAAAACCTTGTTGGAATAGCCCCATTCGTTATCGTACCAGGAGACGACCTTGACGAAGGTCTTGTCGAGCTGGATGCCCGCTTCGGCGTCGAAGACGGAGGTCTTGGCTTCGCCGCGGAAGTCGGTCGAGACGACCTTTTCTTCGGTGTAGCCGAGGACGCCCTTGAGTTCGCCTTCGCTGGCGGCCTTCATCGCGGCGCAGACGGCCTTGTAGTCGGCTTCGGTATTGAGTTCGACGGTCAGGTCAACCACCGAAACGTCGGAGGTCGGGACGCGGAACGCCATGCCGGTCAGCTTGCCGTTGAGTTCGGGAAGAACCTTGCCCACAGCCTTGGCGGCGCCGGTCGAGGACGGGATGATGTTCTCGAGGATGCCGCGGCCGCCGCGCCAGTCCTTCTTGGACGGGCCGTCGACGGTCTTCTGGGTCGCGGTGGCGGCGTGGACGGTGGTCATCAGACCGCGCTTGATGCCGAAATTGTCGTTGAGGACCTTGGCGATCGGCGCGAGGCAGTTGGTGGTGCACGACGCGTTGGAGATGATGTCCTGGCCGGCGTAGGTCTTGTGGTTGACGCCGTAGACGAACATCGGGGTCGAGTCCTTGGACGGAGCCGACATGATGACTTTCTTGGCGCCCGCCTTGATGTGGGCGGAAGCGGTTTCCTGATCGAGGAAGAGGCCGGTCGATTCGACGACGACGTCGGCGCCGACTTCGTTCCACTTGAGGGCGGCGGGATCCTTTTCCTGGGTCAGGCGGATCTTTTTGCCGTTGACGATGAGGTTGGTGCCGTCGACTTCGATCGAGCCCTGGAAGACGCCGTGGACGGAGTCGTACTTGAGCATGTAGGCGAGGTAGTCGGGATCGAGCAAGTCGTTGATGCCGACGATTTCGATGTCATTCGAGAAATTCTTCACCGCCGCGCGGAACACCATCCGGCCGATGCGGCCGAAACCATTGATACCGACTTTGATCATTTTCTGTCCTCTTTTTCGTTAAGGAATTTTAAAGGGATTTATCTACTAATATACCCCTCGCGCGAGCAAAAGTCAAGCCCGAAAGGATTTTCCGGCGAAAAAAAACGCCGAAGCGCTTGCAATCGAAAAAAACGCCGCTACTGTTAGCTCTGAAGTGACACGCGAAGAGGGAGACTCCAACATGGATAAAATCGATTACCAGATCCTCGATGAGCTGCAGCAGGACGGCCGGATTTCCAATGCCGAAATTTCCCGCCGCCTCGGACTTGTTCCCAGCGCGGTGCTTGAGCGGATCCGCCGCCTGGAGCGCAACGGCTGTATCCGCAACTATGAAGTCCGGCTCAATCCGCGTGAGTTGGGTATCCGGCTGACGGTTTTCATCGCCATTGACACGGATGAAGCGATGGGTGAATACAATGTCGCCGCGGGTCTGATCGATTTCCCCGAGATACAGGAGATTCACAGCGTGGCGGGAGAAAACGATTATATCCTCAAGGTGCGTGTCGCCGATACGGACGAGCTTTCGTCGCTCCTGAGCCGCATCGGCCGGGTTCCGGGCGTGCGCCGTTCCAGTACGACTTTGATCCTCAACACTTACAAGGAAACCGCGGCGATCCGGCTGAAGCCGGATGCCGAGGGGTAGGAGCGGAGCC
>JAVBUI010000104.1:0-2783 GCA_031555495.1 Victivallaceae bacterium
TCAGTGCTCAGCCGGTCGCTCAAGCACTATCTTGAGCAGTTTTTTATCGGCGAACTCCGCGAGATCATCATCCGTTACCGCGGAAAGCGTTTCCCGGTCGAGAATCCGCAAAGTTTTTATCTTACCGCCGAGTCCGGCGGAGTCTGGCTCCACAATTCGCTGCATTGGCTCGACGAGGCGTTCCATTACTCGGGCAAACTTCCCGAAAGCGTCTCGGTGCTGACCAATCGCAACGATCACGGCGATCCGCGCTGCCTGGGGGAGGGGCCCAATTACTTTTCGGCGATCTTCCCGATGGCGGAAACGACCTTCCTTTTTGAATACAACACGATGCTGCTGGCCGACGGACTTCCCGGCGGAATGGAGCGGACGTTGATCGGCACCCACGGCGAACTGCGCTGTCCTTACGGCAAAAACGAGATATATTATTACCGGTTCGGAAACACCGGAAAAGAGCTCCTGCCGCTGGTCGACTGCGTGGCCGACGGCACGGTCGAGTCGTTTCGTCTGGCCATCGACGATTTCGCCGGGCGGATCGAAAACGGCGGCGACACCGCCGGGACATTCGCCGAATCGATGCATTTATTCGATCTGCTGCTGCAGGGATTGGGGCGCTGAAATGAAGAAAATCCATACCGTCGGAGTGTTTGGCGTCGGCGTCCGGGGCTGTCACAGCCTTGAGCGCGAATTGCTCGCCACCGGCCGCTGCCGGATCAAACGCGTCTGCCACCGCCCGGAATTCGGTGCCCGGCAGGAGCTCGATCCCCGCGCTTATGCGGAATCGTTCGGCGCGGAATTGACCGGAGACCCCGACGTGCTGCTTGCCGATCCCGAAATCGATATTATTTCGGCGATGATCTCGCCGAGAGCGAAAAACGAGTGGCTCCCCCGTGTCCTTGCCGCCGGTAAATCCTTCGTCACCGACAAGCCGCTTTGCCTCGACCGCGCCGCCGCCGAAAAAACCCTTGCCGCCGAACGGCAGTCGGGCGCGGTCGGCTGTATTCTCGCCGGATATCATACCCGCCCGGCGGTGGCCGAATTGATCCGGCAGCTTCGCTCGGGGGCGATGGGAGAACTCAAGGCGTTCAATCTCCGGCTCAATTTCTCCGGCGGCATCTATCCCGGCTTCGTTCCCTCGAAGGAGTGGGCGGCGGACATCTCCGGCGGAGAATCGGTGACCATCGGCTCCCACGCCGTCGTCACCGCGCTCAAGCTCGCAGATTCTCCGATTGCCGCGAGCCGGCGGATCGTCAAAAATGATTTTTTCGGTTCTTACCGTGAAGTCGGAGTCGACGATTACGCGATTTTCAATCTCCGTTTCGCCAACGGAGTGGTGGCCAATCTCTCGGTTGCCCGCCTTCCTTACCGGATCGCGGGGGAAGATATTCTCCTCGAAGCGACCGCCGAAAGGGGTTACGCCCGGATCGCCGGGACCGAATTGACCCTTTACCCCGGGGAAACCGTCTTCGACGGCGGCTTCTCCGGAGCGGATGTTCTCAAGGCGACTTTCAATCGTTTTCTCGACGCGCTCGAAGACCGGAGCATCCGGCCTTTTGTCTCCGTCGTGGATGGGGTGCGGATGTTCGACGCGTTTTCAATCAACGGCCGGGAGGAAAAATGATTGCGGAAAATAAGCTTGTCTCGATTCAGACCATCGCCCAGCGCAACCAATCGATGATGCGGTGGAATTTCTTCCAGCCCGAAACCGGGCTCTATTACATGTACGCCGACGCCTACGAGCCGGGCCGGATCAATCTTCCGACCCCGGAAGAGATCGCGGCGTGCATCCCCTGTTCCAACGGCTTCTCGACCCCGCTGGAGAATCAGAATTATGCTTCGTCGCAATATCTCGACACCCTCCTTTGCCGCTACCGGGTAACCCGCAAACCGGAGCACGCGGAGGAGGCGCGGCGGTTGTTTCACGGTTTGCGCCACCTCTACCGGGTGTCCCGCAGCGACTCCTTTGTCCCGCGCGGGGTGTTGCCCGACCGGGTCAGCCATTACCCGGATGTTTCGATCGACCACATCTCTTTCTGGCTGATGGCGATGTGGCGCTATTACCGGAGCGAGGTCTCGACTCATGACGAACGCCGCGATCTGCGCGATGTTTTCGCCCGCTTCGCCGCCGATGCGGAGAAGCACGGCTGGACCTTCCGGCGCGAAGACGGGTTGATCACCTTCTGGGCCAAACTGGACGACCCGGAAGTTCCCCGGGCTCCGCTGGTGTTCATGTTTCTCCTGCTCGCCGCCTATGACTGCACCGGGGAGCGGCACTTTTTCGACTGCTATCGCGCCATCCTCGAAAAAGACGGCCGCGCCATCCTCCGGCGGCTCGAAAGCGAGGCGATCAGCGCCGAGGTGTCGTGGGTCTCGTCGCAGAGCATCTGGCTTCTCGACTGCCTTTCGCAGCTGGAGGACGATCTTGCAATCAAAGAGGTCTACCGGCTCAACATGATCAAGATCGCCCGCAACGCCCCGGCCCAGCTGGAGCCGTACCGTGATTTCGACTGGCGCCGCGCCTGCGTCGACTTCGACCACCGTTCGCTGTCCCACCGCAACTGTCTCTTTGCCCTGATCTGCGTCGCCTTCTGCCCGGACGCCGGCGTTGCCCGCGGCATGATGGCGCTTTGTGAACAGGTGATCCGCCATTACGATTACCGGCGGGACGGCAAGATCATCGATCTGCTCGACGCGGTTCCGCGTTACTACTGGATCATGGCTTCGCGCGGCTTGCTCGCCTATGACCCCGATGCGGACGTCGAAGAGGACGGCGCCCAGACGCC
>JAVBUI010000255.1:0-5882 GCA_031555495.1 Victivallaceae bacterium
CAGTTTTCCGGCAGAAATTCCAGCAAATCATCCCATTCGTCGATTCGGTCCGACATGGCGTCTTCTCCTTGTGTATTAGGTTTCCACCTTTAATATAACATGAAAGACGGATTTTGTCAATAATAACTTAGCGCTTATGGTTCCCGATCCTGGCTTGAACGAGCTTTGCGGCGCGCAACGGCAGCAGCACGAGGATGGCGGCGATGATCAGGTAGAGCCCGAGCCGTCCGGGGTATTCGTTGCCGTGGGAGTTGAGCGCAATGAATTCCTCCCATTTGAAATAGAGCGGAGCAGGGATCCGCCCCTCCAGTTTTTGCCACCATTTGAGTATGGTTCCGCCGCTCCAGAGACCCCACCAGATGAAAGCGGGGATGTACGATAAAATCAGCAACGAGATGATCCGGTTTTCCGGACGGAAAAAGAATTTTTTCAAGTTCATGGTTGAATCCGAGATTTTTTTGTCGGTTTCAGACGAAATAACAATAATTCATCCGCCGCCGTTTTGCAAGCAGAAATTCAGGAGAGGAGAAAAATCCGGGACAGCCGTTTCAGAGGCATTTTTTGAGGCTGAAAAATCGTGCAAAGTTATGTCGGTCATTTAGTTGTCGATTTTTTGTAGTTGTAAAAAATCGGCAAAAAAGTCCCTTTTCCCCATTGACAGGGAAACAGGTTTCACGCTATATTGCGTCAGGGGAAATACCTTTTTTAATGAACTTCATCGCTTTGCAGATTGAATTTTCAAACAGAAAGAGGGGCTGTATGAGCAATTGGGAAATTTTCGCGGACGGCGTCAAAATCGCGATCTTCGGGATGGGCGTCGTATTCGTCTTTCTGGTAGCCATGATCGTTCTGATGCGTGTGCTGCAAATCCTCGTCACCCCGATTGCCGGCCGCTTCGAACCGGCCCCGAAGGCGGCCGCGCCCGGCAAAACCTCTTCCGGAGACTCACAGCTCGCCGCCGCTGCCGCCGCCGCCGTCGACCTCTTCCGCAAAAAACACTGACACTATATTCAACGCACAAAAAGCAAGGAAACGGCATGAAAAAAATCTCCTTCATGGACACTTCGTTTCGGGATGGCTTCCAGTCCTGTGTCGGCGCGCGCGTCAGAACCGATGACTTCCTTCCCGCGCTGGTCGCGGCGAAAGAGGCCGGAATCACCAGCTTCGAAGTCGGCGGCGGGGCGAGGTTCCAGAGTTTGTATTTTTACTGTCAGGAAGACGCCTTTGAAATGATGGACCGCTGCCGCGAGGCGGTCGGCCCCGAAATCAATCTCCAGACCCTTTCGCGGGGCGCCAACGTGGTCGGGCTCGTTTCGCAGTCGACCGACATCATCGACCTCCATGCGAAGCTTTTCAAGAAACACGGCATTACCACCATCCGCAACTTCGACGCGCTCAACGATGTCCGCAACATCGCCGTCTCCGGGCGCTCGATCCACAACGCCGGGCTCAAGCATCAGGTCACCGTCACGATGATGTCGCTGCCGCCCGGCATCGAGGACCATTACGCGCATACGGCGGAATTTTACCTCGACAGCCTCAAGTCGTTCCTCGACGACGGCGTGCCCTTCGACAGCGTCGCCTTCAAGGACGCCTCCGGCACCGCGACGCCGCAGACGGTTTACGAAACGGTGAAGGCGGCGCGCAAGCTCCTCGGCGACAATATGATGATCGAATTTCACACCCACGACACCGCCGGGATGGCGGTTTCCGCCAATTACGCCGCGATCGAGGCCGGGGCCGACGTCATCGACCTTGCGATGGCTCCGATGTCCGGCGGCACCTGCCAGGCGGATATCCTGGTGATGTGGCACCGGCTTCGCGGGACCGGCTACACGCTTGACATCGATCCCGCGAAGATCACCGGGGCCGAAGCGGTGTTCGAGGAGTGCATGAAGAAATACTTCATCCCGCCGGAGGCGATGGAGGTATCTCCCAAAATCATTTTTTCGCCGATGCCCGGCGGCGCGCTGACCGCCAATACCCAGATGATGCGCGACAACAACTGTCTCGACAAATACGACGCGACCATCGCCGAAATGCAGGAGGTCGTCGCCAAAGGCGGCTTCGGCACCTCGGTGACCCCGGTTTCGCAATTCTACTTCCAGCAGGCCTTCGCCAACGTGATGCAGGGCAAGTGGAAAAAAATCACCGACGGCTACGGCAAAATGGTCCTCGGCTACTTCGGACGCACTCCGTCCAGCCCCGATCCCGAAATCGTCAAGCTCGCCTCCCTCCAGCTCGGGCTCCAGCCGACCACCGAAGACGTTCACGCGATCAACGACCGCAATCCGGCGCTCGGCGTCGCCGCCCAGAAGGCGAAGCTCGAAGCAGCCGGTCTTCCGGTCACCGATGAAAACATCTTCATCGTCGCGACCTGCGACGACAAGGGAATCGCCTTCCTCAAAGGCGACCGTCCAGACGGGATCCGTTATCTCGAGCCCGCCTCCGCTCCCGCCTAGGCTCCCTCCTCCTCCGGAGCCTTCACCGCCGAAATCGACGGCAAAAAAATCGCGGTCGAAGTCGGCGGCGCCGCCGGAACCGACACCGCCAAAGTCGGCGGCAAAAGCTTCGGGGTCAAAATTGTCGAAGGCATCGCCAAAATCGAAACCGCCGCCGTCAAAACCGGCGGCGCTTTCGACGTCGTTTCGCCGCTGCCGGGCAGCGTGCTCAAGGTATTGGTCGCCGCCGGTGACGATGTTGCCGAGGGCGACACGCTCCTGATCGTCGAAGCGATGAAAATGGAACACGCCGTCAAAGCCGAAAAAGGCGGCAAAGTCGTCGAAGTGGCGGTCGCCGCCGGAGAGACCATCGCCGCCGGCGACGTGGTGGCGAGAATCGGGGAGGACTAAGCCATGGCGTTCAAAAAATGGACCTTGACGCTGTTGTTGTCGGCCTTCGCCGTTTTCGCCGCCGCCTCGACCGATCCGCCGCCGGGGGGAAGCGAAGACCGCTCCTCGGCTCCGGTCGACGAGGTTTTCGCGTGGAGGGTGAATCGCGGCGGCAATCTTGAGCTCTATTACATCTGGAACCGCCCGGCTACGGTTTATTCGGTTTCAATGGCCGCGGGAAAACTAATCTTGCCGGGGCGCGAGGTGATGATCGTGAGCCCCGAAGGACGGAGCAAGGGAAAGGTCGAAATTACCGCATCGATGCGCCCCTTGAAATTGAGTCCGCTGGTTCTTCCCGCCGCAATCATTCCGGCGAGCACGCCGGAAACGGGAGTGTTTTTGGGGGAATTCGAAGCCGTATTGCTGGCGCACGATTCGGTGAGCAGCGCGGCCGGGGGCGATCAGCCGCTGCCGGGCTGGGGCGATTCCATGAGGGGGCTCTGGAAAAGCACCGGGATTTACGATATTGTCCGGCAGAGCGGATCGGATTTTCCTTCGACCTGGATTCTCGGGCTCGGCCGGGTGCTGATGATGTGCGTGGCATTGGTATTGCTGTATCTTGCGATCGTCAAAGAGTTTGAGCCGCTGCTGCTGCTGCCGATCGGGTTCGGCGCGCTGCTGGCCAACATTCCGCTGGCGGGGATTTCCGGGCCGGACGGACTGCAGGGGCTGATTTATCAATACGGGATCGGGACGGGACTTTTCCCGCTGCTGATTTTCCTCGGCGTCGGCGCGATGACCGACTTCGGACCGCTGATCGCCAATCCGCGCACCGCATTGCTGGGCGGGGCGGCGCAATTGGGGATCTTCACGGCGCTCCTGGGGGCGCTGGTGCTTTCGATGTTCATTCCCGGAATCGACTTTTCGTTCAAGGACGCGGCGAGCATCGGGATCATCGGCGGGGCGGACGGGCCGACCTCGATTTATCTTACCAGCAAGCTCTCGCCGAAACTGCTGGGGGCGGTGGCGGTGGCGGCTTACTCCTACATGGCTCTGGTGCCGATCATTCAGCCGCCGATTATGCGGTGCCTTACCACGCATGAGGAGCGCTCGATCAGGATGCGGCAGCTGCGGCATGTGACCAGGCTTGAAAAGATCTGTTTTCCGATCCTGATCACCTTGATCTGCACCTACCTTGTTCCCGACGCGTCGCCGTTGATCGGGATGCTGATGCTGGGCAATTTGATGCGCGAATGCGGCGTGGTCGAACGCCTCAACCAGACGGCGCAGAATGCGCTGATCAATATCGTGACGATTTTCCTCGGACTGGCGGTGGGGTCGAAGCTGTCGGCGGATCAGTTTCTGAGTCTGCAGACGCTGGGGGTGCTGGTGCTGGGAGCGGTGGCGTTTTCGATCGGTACCGCCGGGGGGGTGATTATGGCGAAGATCATGAACCGCTTTTCGAAGGACCCGATCAATCCCCTGATCGGGGCGGCGGGGGTTTCGGCGGTGCCGATGGCGGCGCGGGTGGTGAGCAAGGTGGGACAGGAGACGGATCCGCACAACTTCCTGCTGATGCACGCGATGGGTCCGAACGTCGCCGGCGTGATCGGCTCGGCGGTGGCGGCGGGGGTGCTGCTGAATCTGCTGGGGTGAGACGGAAAGAGCGTGCCGCGGCCGGTCCGCGGCACGCCCGGAACATCCGGAAAATAAATTGAAAAACGATTTGACAAATCAACGTTTCTCCGGCATTTTATAGCCGGAGAATATTTTGCGTCTGTATTGTTAAGGCGCTTGACCCGAACATGATCCCGGGGGGGGAGAAATCATGAAATATCGGATTCTGACGGCAGTGCCGTTGCTTTGCCTTGGCCTTTTTCCATGTTCCGGATGCCGCGAAAAAGCGCCTCCTCCGGCTCCGGCTCCGCTCGCGGTTTCCGTGATGCCGGCCACAGTGGGCAAGGTGCCGCGGCAGCTTTCGACCATCGGTTCGGTTCAGCCCTTCGCTTCCGTCGGATTGGTGGCTCGCGTCGACGGATTCCTGCTGGAACGGAATTTCCAGGAAGGCCAATTCGTCAAAAAAGGAACCACGCTCTACCGGATCGAACCCTATTCCTATCAGGCCGCCGTCAAAATCGCCCGAGGCAACCTCGCGATGGCCATTGCCGATCGCAAAAATGCGGAAATCACCATGGCGCGGCAGAGATCATTGGTCGAGCGCCTCGCCACCTCGGTTCAGGATTATGACAATGCCCTCGCCGCTAAAATGAAAGCAGACGGACAGGTCGAAGTCAATGCCGGCGAGCTCGAGCAAGCCCAGCTGAATTTGGTTTACACCGAGATACTCGCACCCTTCGACGGCTGGATGGGGCTTTCCACGTTCGACGTCGGCAACCTGGTCGGGCCCTCCAGCGGAGTACTCGCTTCCATCGTCGACGAGGAGCGGGTGCTCGTACAGTTCTCCCCCGCCGACAACGATCTGCGGCGGCTCGGCGAACACCTCGCTTCACAAGACAAATTCTCCGGCCTCAAGATATGGCTGTCATTTGAAAACAAGGAACGGTATCCGGAAATGGGCGCGGTCGTCCGCAACGACAACCGGATCGACCCTTCCACCGGCACCGCCTCGCTGCAGGCGATTTTCCGCAACCCCGAGGGACGGCTCACGCCGGGGCAGTTCGTCGTTGTCCATATCGAGACCGAAATACAGGACGAACTCCTGCTGGTTCCCCGCCTCGGCATCCAGTCGGACCAGGCCGGCACCTATGTATGGGTGGCCGGGCAGGATCAAAAAGTCCAGCGCCGCAACCTCGTAATTTCCCGCGAATTCGACCATTTTTCGGCGGTTTCGCAGGGGCTCAAACCGGGCGACCGGGTGGTGGTCGACCACCTGTCCCGGATGCGCGCCGGAAACACGGTCGCTCCGCGCGAGGGTACTTCGCTTGCGGCCGAATTCGCGGCCCTCACGGGAAGTGAAAAAAATAAAATTCCGCCCGGCCTCAGGGAAAATACCTATCTGCGGTACAGCGACGCCCAGGACCGGGCCATCCG
>JAVBUI010000345.1:0-10645 GCA_031555495.1 Victivallaceae bacterium
TCTATTCTTTTATCCAGGTGGACTAAATTTTCTGCCGACCTCCAAGATTCGCCTCGAAGAAGACTCCGACATCACGCCTATATTGTCGCGATAACTTAGCGCTTATGGCCTGCAGGCCTGCCGAGGGGGTAGCTGGGGGACAAGGAGTCCCCCGGACCAATGCGTTGGGCAATCGTATCGGATATTGCAAGCAAGATGGGCTTGGGTTGCGTCGCTCCGGCCTGGCGGCCTCCGCTCGGGCCGGGCTCCGCACCGCGACTTGCGGCGCGTTTCTTGAGCTGGGCTGCGCCCGGGCGAGGACGGCGAGGTTTCACCTCACACTCCACCAAAGGGCGCTGCCCTTTGGAATCCCGCCAGGGCACTGCCCTGGACCAACGCTTCGCGCGCGTTGCGCGCTCCGCTGTACTTGGCGCTTTGGCACGCGTTAGCGCTCGATCACCACCGTCGCCACCGCGTAGTTCGCTTCGTGCGAAACCGAGAGGTGGATGAATTTCCCGCCCAGTTTGCGGAAGGTCTCGAGCGCGTTGCCGCTCAGGTCCACCTTCGGCTGTCCGGTCGGCTGGTTGCTTACTTCAATTTCCAGCAGCCCGCAGTTCCCGCCGATGCCGCAGCCCAGCGCCTTCGACACCGCTTCCTTCGCCGCCCAGCGGCCCGCGTAATAAATTGACTGGTCGTTACGCATCGCCGCCTCTTGCTGCTCGATGGGGGTGAAAATCCGGTCGGTGAACGAAGCGCCGAAACGGGCGATCGATTTGCGAATACGTTCAATTTCCGCGAGGTCGGTTCCAATTCCGATGATCATATTGCACTTGGCTCCTGGGCTTTGGATTGTATTTCATTGTTTTTTTTCTTTTCTTCATCCGCCTTCTTCCGCTGATCCTCAAGTTCGCGTTGAAGTTTCTGCTTCTCTGCTTCGGCGGCGGCTCGTTTGGCGCTCTCGGCTTCCAGTTTTGCCAGCAGCGCCTTCTGGTTGCGGGCGAACTCCTCGCGTTGGGCCACCTGTTGTTTCTCAAGCTCGGCGGCGCGGGAGCTGCCGTCCGCCCGCGCGGCTTCGGCGGCGGCGCGCTGGGTGGCGAGTTCGTCGGTCAGGCGCTTGACGTTTGCCTGATAATCCTGCCGACCGCGGTCGAGAGAAACGGTAATCGCGTCGAGCCGGGCGGCCTGTTCCTTTTCGGCCTTGACGGCGGTATCGCGGAGTTTCTGCTGTTCGCTTTGCAAGGTATCGATGTTTTTGCGGGCATCGCGCAATTCGACCATCAGTACACGGTTGTTTTCGAGCGCGGTTTCGTGGTTTTCGCGATTGGCCCGGCTTTCGGCGGCGAGGCGGTCGAGGATTCTGCCCGAGAGCAGAATCAGCGGAATGCCGAGCGCCAGCAGCAGAAGCAGGACGATGAGCAGAACCCGGCGGCGGAGCTGGGTTGCCGTTTTGGCGCGTTGCGCTTCCTGATTTTCCATCATTCCGAGGAGTTTGCGGAGTTGCTCGTCCGGCAGCCGCAGTGCCAGGTCCGAGGTGGGCGCGGCGACGGCGGGAAGCGCCGACACCGGCGGAGTTTGCGGCTCGGCTTCGGTTTTTTCTTCGCTTTCCCCGGCATGAGGTGCGATTTCCGGGCGGATGCCGTATTTCCGGGCGAGCTCGGCGTCGATTTCAAAGGCCGACTTGCCAGCGTCCCGCATCGCCGCGACTTCGCGGAGCACCGCGAGTGAATTGGCCGAATAGGCCTTGCGCTTGCCGCGCAATTCAAATTCGAGGTAGGCGCCGTAACGCGTCAGCCAGTCGTTGACGGTGGTTCGTGCTACGTTCAATTCTGACGCCAGGTCGCTGGCGAGGTAATTCGGGGTCGGGCTCATGTCGCGGGGGTCTCCTCTTGATCGGCGAAAAGCCGGCGAATTGATAAAATGTCTTTTTCGATTTGATTTTTGAGCTCTTCGGCTCCGGCGAAGGTGCATTCGGGACGCAGATAACGGATCAATTCGACGCCGATCACATCGCCGTACAAATCTCCCGAAAAATCAAGCAGATGCACCTCGAGCCGCCGCCGTCCCTCGCACCAGCCGAAGGTCGGCGAAACGCCGAGATTCACCGCCGCCGGGTAAGTGCGCCCCTCGACGATCGCGCGGGCGGCGTAGACGCCGTCGGGCGGCAGGACCCCGATCGCGGGCCGGACGTTGGCGGTCGGCCGCGACAAAGCGCGGCCCGCCACGTTGTAGCCGTGCTCGACAACACCGGTCAGGCGGTAGGGGCGGCCGAGGAGTTTTTCGGCTTCGGCGAGCCGCCCGGCGCTGATTGCGCGGCGGATCGCGCTGCTGCTGACCAGGATGCCGTCGATCGAGAGTTCGGGCACGGGGACGAATTCGATGCCGCGCGCGGCGGTCCAGCTCTTTAGGAGCTCGGCGTTGCCTTCGGCTCCGGCTCCGAAACGCCACGAGGCGCCGACGCAAATGCCGACGATTTCGGCCGGGAAATCGAGCAGTTTGGCGAGGAATTCGGTCGCCGGGAGCCGCGCGAGGTCCGGGGAAAAGTGGACCACCACCGCATCCTCCGCGCCGTAAAACTTGAGCAGCCGCAGCCGTTCCGGGAGCGGCAGAAGCTGTTTCGGCGGATCGTGGGGAACGAGCACTGCGCGCGGATGGGGAGCAAAGGTCATCGCCACCGGGATCGCCCCGGTTTTTCGCGCCAGCGCGGCGAGTTCGGCAAGCAGCAGCTGATGGCCGCGGTGGACGCCGTCGAAGACGCCGATCCCGAGGACCAGGCGCTTTCCGATCAGGTGGTTGCTTTCAAATATTTCGCTCATGAACTCCATTCCGACGAATCCGGGGCTTGTAAAAACTTCATCATACAGTATATTACAAGTACGGCAAAATCAAGTCCGCTCCGTCACTTTTTGAGGCGAAATCGAGAAAGTGACGGAGAATCGACGGAAAAAGGAAGAGTATGAAACGCGTCTTATATCCCGGCAGCTTCGACCCGTTCACCAACGGACATCTCGATCTTGTGGAGCGTGCCAGTAAATTGTTCGACCAGGTGATTGTCGGGGTTGCCGTCAACAATGACAAACAGCCGATGTTCAACCTCGAGGAGCGCGAGGCGATCATCGTCGAATGCTGCCGCCACCTCGACAACGTCACGGTGGTTTCGTTTCAGGGGCTGCTGGTCGATGCGATCGAAACATTCGATGCGCAGGCGGTGCTGCGCGGGCTCCGGGCGTTTTCGGACTTCGAGTACGAGCTTCAGATGGCGTTGATGAACCGGAGTTTGCGCGAGGAGTGCGAAACGATCTTCATGATGCCGTCGACCAACAACTCTTTTGTCAGCTCCAAGATGGTCAAGGAAGTGGCGTCGCTCGGCGCCGACTTTGCGCAATTCGTCCCCGAGCCGGTGGTTCGCGCGGTGACGGCGAAATTGGAAAAATAGATAATACCTTACTCGAAGTCATGAGTACGGCTCTGCCGCACGGAATGACGGAGAGCGGGGCCCCCGGAAAGAGAGCCGAAGCTTTTCGCAAAGCGAAAAGACCCGAGCTCCGTGAGCGAAGGGGGCGAACTTTTTGGGGAAAGAAATGTTAAAAGTTTCTATTGGACAACTCGAAAAGCAACCGGTTGAGCTTGAGGGCGAGGAGCCTGCGGAATTGTTGGGGATCGAGCCTTCCTCCGCGCTTGCCGTTGCTTCGCCGGTTCATTATCATTTGAATTGCCGGCTGGTCTCCGGGAATGTACTTGCCGAGGGAAGTCTGCAATACCGGATTTCCGGATGTTGCGGGCGGTGCCTGGCTGAGGTCGAGCAGGATGTTGAACTTGATCATGCCGCGATTTTCGTCGATGAGATCAAGGGCGACGAAATCGATCTGACCGAAGCGTTCCGGGAAGAGGCGCTGATGGCGCTGCCGCTCAATTTACTCTGCTCCGAAGACTGCCACGGCCTTTGTCCCCTCTGCGGCTGCGACCTCAATCAAGAGGATTGCAGCTGCGTGGCGGAGAACACCGAAGAGGCCCCCTCCGCCTGGGCAGCCTTGGATGACCTTAATCTAAAGTGAAGCTTTTCGTAATCACCGGAAGCCAGCAATCCCGGTAGCGGGTGAAGTCGTACTGCGGATACCCGGAGACTGCATGGTTGGCGAAGCGTGAGCCGTCGGAGAGCGTCCATTCAATGAGCAATAGATTCTGGGCGGTGGTGCAAACTTTGACCCGATCGAGATCGGCAATTGCACCGGGCCCGACGGCAAAATCACCCTCGCTCAAAGTCCCGCCGCTCTCCGCATCGTAAACACGATAATGCCCGGCTGCCTCACGCTGCGAATCATTGACCGCCACAATGCGCTGCATCCATGCGTCCGCCGCCGGGAGGATGATTACGAAATCCTGCTGGACGCGCTTGATGTAGTTGAAGGCGAGCTTCTTCTCAAAATAATAATCCACCACCGCGTCGGAAAACTGCGGCCAGCAGTCAATCAGGTTCCACCAGAGAATCCCCGACATTTTGCGCTTCGACCGGAAAAGCTCGATGAAGTATTTCTTGGCCTCCGCCTGACAGATCTGGCTCGCAAGGACGAAATCATCGAGATTATCCGGGGTGAAGCCGAACATCTCTTTGATCTGGTCCTCCATCAGGGCGATCCGGTAGTTGAGGTAATCGTCACTGCCGAGGAAAGGGTTACTGGCGTGATAATTCCACACTTCGTTGCCGCGCGGCGGCCAGGCTTTTGCTTCGCCGGTGAATTTACGGATGCTTTCGGCGGCGGGCGCGCCGTGGTAGCCGATTTCACTGACGAAGGAGGCGTTGGTGTTGCGGTAAAAGTCGCTCTTGAAATAATCGCGGACGCCCCAGAGATGTTGCTCCGGCGTCAGGGTTCCGGGGGGGAGTTTTGTTTCCAGGCTCTTTTGCCAGGCCTTCGGCGAGCACCACGGCGAAGAGGCGAGGTAGGGGCGGCCGGGGTCGTGACGGAGCACCGCCTGCGGCAAAACCTCGCGGGTGATCCGGTTACGGTTGGGGTCGAAGGAGACACCGCCCCAGAGCGGAACCATGTCGCATTCGTTATCGCCGCTCCAGAGTGCCAGCGACGGGTGTTGCCGCAGGCGCCTGATCGCCGATTCCGCCTCGATGCGCATTGTTTCAAGAAAGGCCTGGTCCTGCGGATAGACCATGCAGCCAAGCATGAAGTCCTGCCAGACCAGGATGCCGTGATGGTCGCAGAGCTGGTAAAAGAGCTCGTCTTCGTAAATCCCGCCGCCCCAGACCCGAAGCATATTGCAGTTGAGTTCGAGCGCGAGTTCGATGATTTTCGGCAGACGTTCCGCGTCGTTGGCGTGGAGCGCGTCGGCGGGAACGTGGTTGCAGCCGTGGATCCGCACCGGCACGTTGTTGACGATGAAGCGGAAATCCGGCTCCGCGCAGTCGGACTCTGCCAGTTCAGCGGCTTCAAGTTCGAGTTTTCGAATGCCGAAGTCGAATTCAGTCGCCGCGAGGAACTCGCCGTGCTTGAGCAATTTTGCCTCGACGCGGTACACGACAGGCTTCCCGTAGCCGCGCGGCCACCACAGAACCGGATCGGCGACCGGGAAGAGCGTCGCCCCGGAAGCGGACCAGATTTTAACCCGGTGTGAAAAACGTTTTTTGCCGCAATACCCTGTGAGCTCAAGCTCCATGCCGTCGAAATCGGGGTTGATGGTGGCAAGGTGGTAATGGAACATCAAAGTCACTCCCGGATCGCCGGGATCGGTGTCGGCGTGGAAACGGCTCAGCTGCAGAAAGGTGTCGAGGAAACGGTGCTCCGGTACCGTTTCGATCCGGATCGGGCGGAAAATGCCGCCGAGCGCCATTCTGGGGGTGATATCCCAGCCCCAGGCGTGGGCGGGTTTGCGGATCCGGGTGGCTTCGAAATTGTAGGGGTAACACGAGGCGGTCATTGCCTCGAAACCGTATTGCCGGAAGTGGTTATTGGCGCTTTTGATCTCGACTTTGAGCGAGTTGACGCCGGGGACGACGAACTGTGTCAGGTCGAATGCATGCGTGATCAGCGCGTTTTCCGACTTTCCGGCGAGCTTGCCGTTGCAATAAATCTCGGCGATGCAGTCAAGCCCCTCGCAGATCAGCCGCAAAGGTTCCCCGGCCCGGCCGGCGTATTCGAATCTGCGTTCAAAGGTCCAGTCGAAGAATTCGTATTTACGCAACTCCATCGCATTGATTTCGATATACGGGTCCTTCACCAAACCCGCTTCGAAGAGCGCCGCTTCAATGTTGCCCGGAACCCGGCAGTTGAGGAGACCTGTCGCGTGTTTGCCGTCCGCCGAATGCCCGCAAAGAGTCCATGTTCCGCCAAGGTCGATCTTCATGATGATGGGTATCCCCTCGCTTTAAAAAGAGCAATGTGATGACGAAGTAGAAGATAGTTGCAAATCGTCCGGAAGTCAAAGTGGTTGCGGTGATTATTTGCGGAAATCAGCGTGCCGCAGACGGGGCCGGGAGCGGAGCGCACCAGCGCAGAGCGACGGGTCCAGGGCCGCGTGGCCCTGGACCCGTCGCTACGCGCTGATGCGCTCCGCTCCCTACTTTCCCAGTTCGTTGAGCAGGACTTGGTGCAGGTGTCCGTAGTAGAGGTTGCCCAGGTGGCTGCCGTGGGTGAACCAAGTGATCCGTTTGCCGAGCGCCGAATCAAGGAAACGGCGGTCTGTATCGGAGACGAGAAAGTCGTCGAGAGTGTGGAGCACGCGGACTTTTTCATTGTTCCGCAGCGTTGCTTCGACCGCGCGCAATCCGGTCGCCGCACGGAGCTCTTCGACGGTGAAGGCGTTTCCGTCCGGCTTGCGGAGCGACGAAAGAAGATAATCGGTCATGTACGAACGGATCGGAATCCGGTCCACGTCCCGGTAAAAGTTGGTCCGGTTGCTCCAGCCGTAGGAAAGTGCCGAAGCAAACGGCAGCCGGTTGTCGCGGCAGGCCACCATCATAACGTCGCGGATGGTGTAGCGGAAGGTCATCGAGGCGAGGTACGCGGCCTGCTTTTCGCTGAGGCCGGTGCGGTAATCGAATTCATTGTTGACCGGGTATTCGTCGAGCCCGAGCCCCGGCCGGACTGCGGGCGGTTCGCGGAACGGTGCGCGGCGGGCGCTTGCCCCCATCGCTTTGCCGAAGGCTTCGGAGAGCGGGATTTCGATTTCGTCGCGGGGCGTTCCCTTCATCACCCGGCTTGCTTTGTCGAATTGTTCGAGCGCGTAGACGAGGTCGACCGGCGGGTTGATCGCCACGTAACGGTCGACCTTGAGCGTATTTTTCCTCTCTTCGGCGGCGGCGATGTGAAGCGCGTCGAGGGCGCCGAGCGAAAGCCCGACCAGATTGACCGATTCCGGCGTGAAGCGTTTTTTCTCGCTGGCGTTGCCCGCGAGGTCGGCGAGGATCCGTTTGATCGTCTGCCGCAGCGACTCCGCGTCCCGGGGCGTGTAGCCAGGCAGCGGCGCGTCGAGCATCGACAGATAATAGCTGAACGAAAAGACGCTCGGCAGCACGATCACCGCGTAGCCCTGATAATTCAGGACCTCGGCCAGGGCCACCGCCGAAACGCTGGTGTGGTGTGCGCCGACGCCGGGAAGAATGATCGCCAACGGAGCCGAATTTCGTTTGGCCGGGTCCGGGGAATGCCAGAAGTAGTAGTCGAGCGGTTTCGCGTCGGGGCGGAGGGCGGCGACTTCCATTTCGTGGGCTTTTTCGGTAAAGTCGGTGTTCCAGAGCGAAAGCTGGGTCCAAAAGCTCGTGTCGTCGCTCTGGGGGCCGAACATCGTTATCCGGACCGTGTCGGGGTAAGCTCCTTCCGGCCGGTAGTTGCGAAGGACGATGATCCGGCCGTCGATGCCGGGGGGGCGGGTGACGGCGGGATCGGATTCGATCGCGGGCGGATTTTTCTTCATTTTCGCCCCTGCGATCCGCATCATCCGGGGCCAGTCGCGCTGGCGGAGCTGGCGGTTGAGCAAGCTGTATTCTTTGTAGACCTCGTACGGATCGGCGTTGGCTTTGGTCAGCCGGACGAAGGGGCGGTAGCCGTTGACCAGGCGGTTGACGTTGGCGAAGGTCGAGGCGCCGTAGGGGAGGTACATTTTGATATCGAGCGCCGCGTCGAAGATGGCTCCCACCGTATCGCGGACGTTGGTCGCACTGCAGAGAGGGAGGATCAAGGTGTAACCCGAACCGATGCCCCAGGTCTCGAAGACCTGGCCGAAGTCTTCATCGTAGGGGAAGAGGTCGAAGTAATGGTCGGCCGGGTCGAAAATTCCCGCGATGCCGATGGTGCTGTTGGTAAGGAAGCGGAGCGTTTCGACGCCCGCTCCGTGCCATTTTGCCTGTAGGAGACAGGCGAAGAGTTTGGCGGGGAAGGTGAGGTTTTCGGAGACGTTGTTAATGCCCTTGATGACCGGGCGCGGCAGGATTGAGCCGTAAATCCAGCCGATCGGGCGGACGACGTAGAGCATGCCGAATTCGTTGACCGCGAACATCGAGCGGTTGAAGCCTTCCCACGGGTCGGCGTCTCCGAATGTGGTGGTGTAGTCCGCCGGAGTCCAGGTGCGCTCGCCGGGCGGGTCGAGCGGGACCGGCTTGACGGCCCGGCAGCCGGAGAGGAGGAGAAGCGCGGCCGCCAGGACGAGTAAAATTGTCTTTTTCATTGAGGCTCCGAGTTATATATCATGTCTAATCGCAATCAGTATCCCGAAGCCGACGGTCGGCCGGGGTTTCCAAAGGGCGAGGAGCCCTTTGGTGGAGTGTGAGGTGAAACCTCACCGTCCTCGTCCGGGCGCAGCCCAGCTCAAGAAACGCAACGCAGCCCGGCCCGAGCTCCGACGGGCGCAACGCGCCTGTCGGAGCGACCGTTCCACTGCTTCGCTCGGTGTCGACCGCACAGCGGCTTTGACTCTTCCCCGCTCCGTTGTCGCGGGTGCCAGGAGCGCCATCAAACGTCGTTCGAAGTTTCCGGGCCGAGAGAGCGAAGCGACCGGCCCGCTATCCCGAGGCCGACGGTCGGCCGCGCGCTGGACTGCGACCAGCCGAACGCTGGCCGGGATTAGCGCTTCGCGCTTTTTTTCTTTTTTATTTTTTCAGGATGGCGGCGGCGAGCTTCAGTCCGTCACTCGCGGCGGACATGATGCCCCCCGCCCAGCCGCCGAACTCCCCGCCGGTCCACAATCCCGGCACCGAGCTCGCCAAATTCTCCCCCGGTCTCTCAAACCGCACCGGACTCGAAACGCAGCTCTCCACCCCCCGCAATTTCCCGCTCTTCGCAAATTCATTGAAATTCCGGTCGAAATGACGGATCGCTTCCCGCAAAGCATCACGCACCTCCGGCGGCAGCAGCATGTCCAATCGCGCCGGCCGCATTCCCGTATCCGCGCTCCCCGCCTGATTGCGCAACACCTTCTCCCCGCGCAAAAATCCCACCGCGTCCTGCGCCGGAAACGTATAGTCGCTCCCCCCCATCCGGAACGCCCCTTCCTCCAGCTTCGCCAGCAGCCCGAAGGCCTCTTCCGGCGTTTTAAACAACTCCGGCTCCAGATTCACAATCAGCGCGCTGTTGGCAAACTCCCCCGACCGCGCGTGACAGCTCATTCCATTGGACACCAATCGCTTCTCCCATGCCGAGGCCATCACCACATTGCCCCCCGGACACATGCAGAAACTGCTGACGTTCCTCCCCCGCGCCGGACGCGACAGAAGGTGATACTCCGCCGCCTCCAGCGCCGCCGGACGGTTTGACAAATGGTATTGCATCCGGTCCACCATCCGCTGCGGATGCTCGATCCGGCAGCCCAGCTGGAACCCCTTGAGACTGAATGCCAGACGCTTGCGCAGCGCCGCATTGAGTTCACGCGCCCCCAGCCCCGGCGCCAGGATTGTGACCGGTGACCGCAGCGTTTCGCCGCTCCGGGTGACGACGCCCGCACAGCGGCCGTTTTCGACCAGGATGTCGGTGACTTCGGTGCCGAAAATAAACTTCGCGCCCAGGCTTTCGAGTTTTTTCCGCAGCCCCCGGGCGACTTTGTTGAGGTAATCCGAGCCGATGTGCGGGCGTTTGAGGTAACGGATCTCCGGCGGCGCGCCCGCGTCGACGAAGGTCTTGAGGATGAAAGCCGCCCTTCCGCCGCGCGTTCCGGTGTAAAGCTTGCCGTCGGAATAGGTTCCCGCGCCGCCTTCGCCGATCAGGAGATTGCTCTCGGGATCGAGTTCGCGGGAATCGAGAAAACCGACACAGTCGCGGTCGCGCTTTTCGACCGCGAAGCCGCGATCGATGATGATGGGCTTGCACCCCGCCAGCGCCAATCCGAGCGCGGCGAAAATTCCGCAGGGCCCCGTTCCCACCACGATCGGCGCATCCACCTTTGCCGGGTCCTCCGGCAAATCCGGATCGGGACGGTCAAGTTCGGCCAATTCTTCAGGCACAAGCAGAATCGGCTTGAGCCCGGTCTTCGGCGCTTCCTCGGTTTCCGCCGCCAGCGTGTAAATCAGCACCGGCGCGCCGCGCCGGGAGTCGACGCTTTTCGACAGGATCCGCATGCCGGTGACCGGAACGCCCAGTTTTTCCCGCAGCAGTTTCGGCAGCAGCGATTCGGGCTTCGCGCCGAGGCCGACCGCGTTCAGGCGGAAGTCGTCGAGTTTGTACCACATGGTTTA
>JAVBUI010000011.1:0-10074 GCA_031555495.1 Victivallaceae bacterium
ATTATTCCGTCGCCACCGACGGACCGAAGCGCCCGCTGACGGTTGAGCTCAAGTATTCCGGCGGCAAGCCGGTGATCGAGGGCATCGAGCGCGTCAGCAAGCCGAGTCGTCGCGTCCCTTGCGGCAGCCGCGACATTCCGCGCGTCCGCAACGGTCTCGGCACGGTTGTGCTCTCGACCCCGCAGGGGATCATCAGCGGACGGCAGGCCGCCGCTGCGAACGTCGGCGGAGAAATTCTCTGCTATATCTGGTAATTAACGAGTGAGGATAACTCAATTATGTCTCGCATAGGAAAAAAACCGATTGCCATTCCCGCCGGCGTAAAAGTGTCGGTGGCGGCTGATTCGGTGACGGTCGAAGGCAAGGCCAAGTTGGCCATGTCGCTCCCGCCGCTGGTCAAGGTTGCCGTCGAGGGCTCGGAAATTCATGTCGGTCAGGCGGAAGAAACGCTTGAGTCGAGCGCGATGCAGGGTTTGACCCGCAGTCTGCTCAATAATATGGTGATCGGTGTGACCACCGGTTTCAAGAAAGAACTGACGATCATCGGCGTCGGCTACAAAGCCGCGCTGGCGGGCGACAAGCTGACCTTGAACCTCGGCTTTTCGCACACGATCGAATACAAGGTCCCGGCCGACGTCAAGCTGACCGTCACTGACGGTGTGAAGCTCCTGATTGAAGGCGCCGACAAACAGCTTGTCGGCGAAGTCGCCGCCACCATCCGCCGGTTTCGGAAACCCGAGCCCTACAAGGGCAAAGGCATCCGTTACGTTGATGAACAGATCGTCCTCAAGGAAGGCAAATCCGTCGGATAAAACCGGTGGGGAGATTGAATCATGGCTGTCAAAACTAGAATTGAACAACGTGTGCGCCGTCATATGCGCATCCGCAAAAAAGTGGCCGGCTCCGCAGCCCGCCCCAGACTTTGCGTCAGCATTACCACCAACAATATCTACTGCCAGCTCATCAATGACGATCTGGGCGTGACCGTCGCCGCGACTTCCACCATGGATGCGAAGTTCAAAGCGGACAACGGCAAGCCGAACATGGAGGGCGCCGCCCTTCTCGGCAAGCTCATCGCCGAAGCGGCCAAGGCCGCCGGAGTCGGCGAAGTCGTCTTTGACCGCTCCGGTTACCGTTATCACGGTCGCATCAAGGCGATCGCCGAAGCGGCTCGCGAGCAGGGACTGAAATTTTAGTAGGAGCATAACATGGCGAAGCGTGAAAATTTTAAAAACGACGAGGCCGGCGATGAAATGAGCGAAAGCGTCATTTGCATCAATCGCAGCGCCAAAGTCGTCAAAGGCGGTAAGAACTTCAGTTTCGGCGCCCTGATCGTGGTCGGCAACCGCAGTGGGCGGGTCGGTTACGGTTACGGCAAGGCGAACGAAGTCTCCGACGCCATCCGCAAGGGCGGCGAAGCCGCCCGCCGGAATCTGGTGACTATCCCGATGCACGGCCAGACGCTGCCGCACGAGATCGAAGTCAAATTCGGCGGTGCGCGCGTGCTGTTGAAGCCTGCGAGCCCCGGTACCGGTTTGATCGCCGGCGGCGCGGTTCGGGCGATCCTCGAGCTGGCCGGCGTCCAGGACGTTCTGGCGAAGTCGCTCGGCGCGGGCAATGCCGCCAACGTGGCCAAGGCCACGTTCAAGGCGATTTCCCAGCTCAGCACCCGCAAGAGCGTGATGGAGCGCCGCGGTCTTTCCACCGATGCGAACTAATTGAGGTAATCAGATGAAATTACATGAATTGAGCCCGACGCCGGGTTCCCGCCAGCGCAGAAAGCGCGTCGGACGCGGCGACAGCTCCGGGATGGGCAAGACCGCCTGTCGCGGTGAAAAAGGCCAGAAGTCGCGTACCGGCGCCAAAAAGCGCCCCTACTTCGAAGGCGGCCAGATTCCGTTGTTCCGGCGTTTGCCGAAGCGTGGTTTCAAGAGCCCGGATCACATCGTTTACCAGCTGGTGAACCTGTCGGTCCTCGAAGAGAACTTCAATGCCGGCGACGTGGTTGATACCGAGTCGCTGCGCGCGAAGAACCTGCTGAGCAAAGTTGACCGCGCCCTCAAGGTGCTGGCTAACGGCGAACTGACCAAGGCGTTGACCATCAAGGCGGACAAATTCTCCGCCGCGGCGGTTGCCAAGATCGAAGCGGCCGGCGGTAAAGCCGAAGTCGCCGAGTAAGTCAAAGCGGCCGTCCGGAGGAAACTCCGGACGGCCGATAATCCCTCAAACGGGTGGGAAACAAGATGTTTGCTGCGTTTTTAAATCTCTGGAAAGTCAAGGAACTGCGGAACCGGTTGCTGTTCACCGCGTTGATCATTGTATTGGTGCGGGTGGCGAGCAATATTCCGTGTCCCGGAGTCGACCCTGCGGCGCTGGAAGAGTACATCAAAATGGTGTCCGGCAGTGCCAGCGGCGGTTTTATGGCGATGATCGACCTCTTTTCGGGCGGCGCCCTCGCGCACTTCGCTTTGGGAGCGTTGGGCATCATGCCGTACATTACCGCGTCGATTATCATGCAGCTCCTGGTGCCGTGCATTCCGATGCTGGAGAAGACCGCTCGCGAAGGCGATGCGGGACGGCAGAGAATTTCGCAGTATACCCGTTACCTCACCATCGTGGTCTGTCTGGTTCAGGGTATCATGGTGGCGATGGCGATGGTCAATCCCTCCCGGATCGGCATGAAGGAGCCTGCGATGCAGCTCTTCACCGGTTCGCAGAGCGCGTTCATCTTTACGACCGTGATCGTGATCACCTGTACCACCATGATCTTCATGTGGCTCGGCGAACAGATCACCGAGCGCGGGATCGGCAACGGCGTTTCGATCATCATTACCATCAACATTGTTTCGCGTCTGCCGCATTCGGTCATCGAGCTCGTACAGATGGCGATGAAGGGCAGCACTCCCGACGGTTCGTCGTTCAAGCCCGTACAGCTTCTTCTTCTTCTGGTCGTCTTTGCCGCGGTGACGGCGGCGACGATCATGCTGTCGCAGGGCTATCGCCGGGTGCCGATCCAGATGGTCCGCAAGACCGTCGGCAAGCAGGTTACCGGCGGGACTACTTATATGCCGCTCAAGGTCAACTTCGCCAACGTGATGCCGATCATTTTCGCGGGCGCGATCCTGATGATTCCGGAACAGGTTTTCGTCCACATGCAGTGGTATCGGTTGGCCAACTGGTTCCGGATGGACGGCGCGGCCTATTCGGTTACTTACGGGCTGTTGATTCTTGCATTCAGCTACTTTTGGGTGGCCAACCAATTCAATCCGATCCAGATCTCCGAAAACCTCAAGAAAGAGGGCGCGTACATCCCCGGCATCAGCCCCGGCAACGCGACTGCGGATTATCTCGACCGGACCATGACCCGGATTACCTTCGGCGGCGCGGTGTTCCTGATGGCGCTGGCGCTGTTCCCGATGTTCCTTTACAACAACTTCAAAATTCCCTTTATGGTCGCCCAGTTCTTCGGCGGCACCAGCTTGCTGATTATGGTCGGGGTCGTGCTCGACACCATGCGGCAGCTTGAGTCGCACCTGACGATGCGGCATTACGACGGGTTTTTGAAGAGCGGCCGTCTACGCGGCCGAAGCGGAAACTGAGTCTCACGGCCGGTCAGATTTGACCGGCCTTTTTTTATAGGCGAAGTATTATGGACGATGTGATTGCAATCGACGGCCCGGCCGCGTCCGGCAAAAGCTCGGCGGCGGCGGAGCTGGCGAAGCGCTTGAAAATTCCGTACATCAGTACCGGAAGCATGTTCCGGGCGGTGACGCTGGCGGCGATCCGGAACGGCGTCGACCGCGCGGATTTGTGCACGGAAGAAAATTTAAGCAAAGTTCTGGCCGGGATCACGCTGGATTACGAATTGAATCACGACGGAGCCTTTGAGTTGAAATTGAACGGTGAATTTCCCGGGGAGGCGCTTCGGACGCCCGAAGTCGCCGCGCTGGTGAGCCCGGTGGCGGCGGTGGGGTGCGTCAGGGAATTTTTGAAACAGCAGCAGCGCGCGCTTGCTGAGGGGCGCATGGTGGTGATGGAGGGGCGCGACATCGGAACGGTGATTTTTCCGAACGCCCGCTGGAAGTTCTTCATCACCGCGACCCCGGAAGAGCGCGCCCGGCGGCGGCTGGCCCAGGAAGGGCGGCTCCTGGCGGGGCAGACCCTGGCCGAAGTCGCGGCGGGCATCGCCGAACGCGATCGGATTGATTCGACGCGCGCGATTGCGCCGCTGCGCCCGGCGGAGGACGCCGAGGTGATCGACAACAGCGAGCTGCAGCTTGATGATGTGGTGGCGCGGATCATTGCGCGGGTGAAGGGG
Source organism: Victivallaceae bacterium (assembly GCA_031555495.1). Classification (GTDB taxonomy): domain Bacteria; phylum Verrucomicrobiota; class Lentisphaeria; order Victivallales; family Victivallaceae; genus JAVBUI01. The sequence continues at coordinate 4,319 of JAVBUI010000011.1, forward strand.
ACTTAGGGATTCAGGGATTTTGTGTGTTGCTTCGGGACGGTCGCTCCGACGCATTCGCGTCTCCGCTCGGGCCGAATGAAGACGGTGAGGTTGCACCTCACACTCCACAAGAGGGCTTCGCGCCCTCTTGACTCTGCGGGCCGGACGCCGGCCAGCGGGGTACTTGATTGAATTTGAGCTTAGTACGTACAAGGCGGGCAAAATGAAACATTCGATGGAATACCGGGTTTCCTACGCGGACACCGACCAGATGGGCGTGGTCTATTACGCGAACTATCTCGAGTACTTCGAGCGAAGCCGCACCGAAATGCTCCGTTCCATCGGACTGCCCTACGGCGAATTGGAAAAAATGGGCTTTTTTCTCCCTGTCTCCGAAGCCTATTGCAAATATCACAGCTCGGCGCATTACGATGAACTCCTGACCTTGCGCTCCTTCGTCAAAGAAGCACGCGGCGTCCGGCTGGTGATCGAAAGCGAAGTCCTCCTCGGCGACCAATTGCTCGCCTCCGGCTTCGTCACGCTTGCCTGTGTCAACAAAGAACAGAAATTGTCGCGCCTTCCCGCCCTGTTGGCTGAAAAGTGCGCGGCTTTGATGGATGGGGAGGTGCAATCATGAGCAACTGGATCAATTACCGTCAACTTTACCCCCTGACGTTCACCCCGATCTACCAACAGCGGATCTGGGGCGGCACCCGGATGCATGACGTTCTCGGCCGCGACGTCCCGGTCGGAACCGGGCCGGTCGGCGAATCCTGGGAGCTCTCCGACCGTGAAGACGCGATGAGCGTCGTCGCCGCCGGGGCGCTCGAAGGCAAAACCTTCCGCGAACTGCTCGACCATTACGGTGTTCACCTGACGGGGGGCAAGGTGCCTGCTCACGGGCGTTTCCCGCTGCTGGTCAAATTGATCGACGCAGGCGACCGGCTGTCGCTTCAGGTCCATCCCGACGAACGCTCCTGTTCCAGCCTGGGCGGCGGGGCCGAACCGAAAACCGAGATGTGGTACATCGTCGCCGCCGCCAGAGACGCTAAAATCCTCGCCGGACTGAGCCCCCGCGCCACCAAGGTGCAGCTGCGCGACAAGCTCAATTCCGCCGAAGTCGAGAGCCTGATGCAGATTTACCCCTCGATCGAGGGAGACGCCTATTTCATTCCCTCCGGTACGCTCCATGCGATCGGGGCGGGAAATCTGATCCTTGAAATTCAGCAGAGCAGCGACACCACTTACCGCGTCAGCGACTGGGGGCGGGTCGATGAAAATGGTGCGAGCCGCGAGCTGCATGTCGAAAAAGGCATGGCTTCGATCAATTTCACCAATCGGACGACGCCGCGGATTTCGGGGGTTTCCGACGCCGCCTCGCACAACCGGAAGTTTTCGATCGTCCGCAATTGCCGTCATTTCACGGTGGACGATTTGCGGTTGCAGGACGCGTGGTTCGACGACACCGCGCCCTCCGGCAGCTGTCACTTGATCAGCGCGATCAACCGCCCGGTCCGGATTGGGCGCGGGCATGGAGCGGGGGGCGAGTTGACCGAGCTCCGTCCCGGCGAAACCGCGCTGATCCCGTTCTGCTACGGCGCTTATGAACTCCTGCCGCTCGACCTCGACGGCGAAACCAAAGTGTTAAAGACTTCGCTCTGATACTAACTGGAAAATTACCCTAAATGCAGCAATTCCAACTGATGTCCGCCCTTTCCGCTTACTTCGCGGAAAAATATCCGTCGTTCCCCAAAGAAACCGTCATTGCGCCCGAGCGCACTCCGGCCGGTATGGCGGGGGATCTTACCGTCAACTGTTTCCGCTTCGCCAAGCTCTGCGGCGGCAATCCGATGGCGGTGGCGGCGGAGGCTGCCGCAGTCCTCGCCGGTCACGCCGATGTCGAGGCCGCCGAGGCGGTCAAGGCGTTTGTCAACGTGACGATGACTCCGGAAGCGGTGCACCGGGCCTCGCTCGGCAATACCGCGCGGCTTTTTGAACTGGGTAAATTTCCGGAAGCGGAGCGCCGGCGGATACTGATCGAATATTCGGCTCCCAATACCAATAAACCGCAGCACCTCGGGCACGTCCGCAACAACACGCTCGGCATGTCGCTCGCGTCGCTGATGAAGCGGATCGGACACACTGTTTTTGAAATCAACCTCGTCAACGACCGCGGGATTCACATCTGCAAGTCGATGATCGCCTATCAGCGCTACGGCGAAGGCGAAACCCCGGAGTCCACCGGAATCAAGGGCGACCACCTGGTAGGTCTATATTACGTCAAATTCAACGCCGTATTGAGCGATGAAATCAAAGCCCTGAAAGCCGCCCGGCCGGAATTGGCCGCACAGGACAGCGAAGAGCTTTTCCTCGAAACCGAGCTTGGCCGCGCCACTCAGAAGATGCTGCAGGACTGGGAGGCGGGTGACGCCGGAGTCCGCGCTTTGTGGCGCAAGATGAACGACTGGGTTTTCGCCGGATTCGACGCGACCTACCGGACGATGGGGATTCACTTCAATCACACCTATCTTGAGAGCGAAACCTATCTCCTGGGGAAAGACATTATCAGTTCCGGGCTCGAAAGCGGCGTTTTTACCCGCCGCTCCGACGGCGCGGTGATCGCTTCGCTCGGCAAACTCGGCGACAAGGTCGTGCTCCGCAGCGACGGCACCAGCGTTTATATTACCCAGGACATCGGGACGACGCTCCTGAAGCAGCAGGATTATCAGCCGCAGTCGATGATCTGGGTGGTCGGGGACGAGCAGAACCTCCACTTCCAGATGTTGTTTGCGATCATGAAGAAGCTCGGTTATGACTGGGCCGACGACCTCTTCCATCTTTCCTACGGGATGGTCAATCTGCCGACCGGGAAAATGAAGAGCCGCGAAGGCACTGTGGTCGACGCCGACGAGCTCTTCGCCGAAATGACCGAGCTCGCCACCGAGGGTTGCCGCGAGCGCGCCGGGGAAGAGGTGTCTCCCGAAGAGCTCGCGCGGCGCGGTGCGATCATCGGGATGGGGGCGCTGAAATTCATGCTGCTCAAGTTCAACGCCCGGACCACGATGATGTTCGACCCCGCCGCCAGCGTGCGCTTCGAGGGCGACACCGGTCCTTACGTTCAATACGCCTGCGCCCGGATCAGTTCGATCGAGCGCAAGGCGCGCGAGCGCGGCGTCGATTTCGATGCGGCGCACGTCGACTGGGCGCTGCTCGGCAAGGAGGAGGAAAAGGACCTCTCGATGCTGGCGGCCTTTTATCCCGCCGCGCTGCGGACGGCCGCCGAGCGGCGCGACGTCTCCAACCTGGTTGAATATGCGCTCGACCTTGCCAAAGCCTTCAACCGCTTCTACCGCGAGTGTCCGGTGTTAAACGCCGAAACGTCCGGACTCGCCGCCGCCCGCCTCGCGATGTGCGCGGCGGTCAGGGAGGTGCTGACCGATGTGCTCAAAACCTTGACCATTGAAGTGCCGGACGCGATGTAAGAAACGCAGCCGATTGAAGATTGAGGGGTTCGAAAGAGCCCCTCAATTTTTTTTGCGGTATTCGCCCGGGGGGATGCCGAAGCGTTTTTTGAATTGGCGGTTGAAGTTCGAGATGCTGCCGAAGCCGGATTCAACCGCGATTTCGCAGATGCTCCGGGCGCTCTGGGTGAGTTGCACCTGGGCGTTTTTGAGCCGGAAGTCCTCGATGTATTCGGAGGGGAGCGTATTCATCGTCCGCAGGAAGGTCCGGCGGAAGGTTGAGACGCTGCAGCTGCATAATTTTGCCAGCTTTTCCTGCGAAACCGGTTCGGCGTAGCGGGCGGCGATGTATTTGAGCGCGGGGTAGATCGTCTCGCGTTCGCGGTCATGGTCGGGGGCCGGGGCGGCGTTTTTAGGCGTGATCCGCGCCAGCAGCGCCAGGATCGCCCAGAGCGCCGCGCGGGCGGAGCTCTCGAAGTTCCTGCGCCGGTTTTCGAGTTCATCGACGAAAAAGGCGGTGAGGGCGGTCAGTTCCGGCTGGTCCTGCGCGTGGATCACGTTCTGGAAGTCTTCTCCCGCGAAGCGGTTGAGGGCGAAGATTTCGCCGTCGAGCTTCAAATGTCCCGACAAGAGGCCGATCGGATCGAGGTAGACGAAGCGCCATTCGGAGTTCTGCGGCACGTCCTTGCGGAGGATATGGAACTCGTGGCGGTTGATGAAGACCGCGTCGCCCGCCGAACAGGTGAAGACCTTGTTGCCGATGATGAACACCCCCGCGCCGCGCTTGCATAAACCGATTTCAAAGCAATTATGGACGTGCGGCTCGTCCGGCGGCGTCTGGAACGCCGGAAACGAGACCGGAAAACGGCGGTCGAGGTCGATCGGATCGAAAAATCCGTGAGTCGCTGTTTTTGACGTTTTTTGCATACTTTTTGCCCCTTTTAGGGAAGAATTTCCCGAAAAAACAGTGTAATGTATCTTCCAACGGGTAAAAATACAATCTCGCGGGCGATAAAAATAACGGAAAGGGCTCGGTTATGCTCAAGACAGTTGACTTTTGCGGACTCAAATTGACCAAACTCCTGATCGGTGCGAATCCCTTCGGAGGGTACAGCCACCAGAATGAAGCGCGCGACGTCGCGATGCGTTCGTTCCACACCGACGAGCAGATTTTCGAAACCTGGGACCGCGCTTACAAGGCCGGGATCAATACCTTCGTCACCAACAACGAAACGCCCCATGTGATCGAAGCGACCGCCAAATACCTCAAGAACGGCGGCAAGATGCAGTGGATCGCCCAGCTCAACGGCCGTCTCCTCAAGAATATGGAAGAGGCCATCGACCAGTCGATCGGCTTCGGCGCCGTCGCCGGTTACTTCCACGGCGCGCTGGTCGACGACTGCTTCGCCAACAAGGACGCCGACACCCTCAAGCGCTGGGTCGAACATGCCCGCAAGCGCAACTTCGTCATCGGCTGCGCCGGTCACAACGTCGATACCCATTACTGGGTCGACACCCTCAATCTGGTCGACTTCCACGCGGTCCCGTTCTTCAACTGCGGCAGCGTTCACTCCAAGGTCGGCGGCGAGCGTTTCCAGCTCGAAGACGTCTTCGCGGCGACCAAGCTGATCCAGTACCTCAAGAAGCCCTGCATCGCCTACAAGGTGCTCGGCGCGGGCCGGATCGACGCCGCGATGGGCTTCGATTACGCGCTGCGCAACATCAAACCGGGCGACGTGATGAACGTCGGCATGCATCGCGGCGACAACGACAATATGGTCGAAGACAACGTCGCATTGGTCGAAAAACTCCTCGGCTGACGAAATGTGAACGCCGCTTCCTCAAAGAAAAGGGGCGGCGTGTTCCTTCCTTTATCGAACACTTGCGCCGGTTTTGACCGGTGACGCATGTTTAGTGCCGTTTTTTTGCCAACGAAAGGAACTTTGATGAAAATAGCCGTCTGCATCAAGCAGGTGCCCGACGTCAAATCGGTCCGCATGGACGAGAAGACCGGCACCGTGATCCGGAGCGGCAAGGATGCGGTGATCAATCCGCTCGACTTGCACGCGATCGAACTGGCGCTGCGCCTGAAGGATCAATTTGGAGCCCGGCTCTGCGCCGTCACCATGGGCCCGCCCGCCGCCGAAAAGGCGCTGCGCGAAGCCGCGGCCCTCGGCATCGACGAGTGTGTATTGCTCTCCGACGCGGCTTTCGCCGGAAGCGACACCTATGCGACCGCCAAGATCATCGCCGCGGCGCTGCGGCGTACCGGTCCTTCTGACCTCATCATTTGCGGCGAACGCGCCACCGACGGCG
>JAVBUI010000068.1:0-5589 GCA_031555495.1 Victivallaceae bacterium
CTTTCTGGGCCGTGCAAACCAATGGCGAAATTTTCCTGATAACCCCGAAAAAATGAATCGGATATGAAAAAATTCCTTGCCATCACTCTGCTGGCGGCCACGGCTCTGCTCGGCGCGCAGGAGATTCCCAAGCTGGCCATCGTCGGCGGGCAAAATCTTGCCGATCTGCTTCATGCGGAGCTCGCCGGAAGCCCGGAATTCGAACTTTATGAACGGGAGCAGGTCCGGAAAGTGCTCGTAGAACATCGCTTGTCGGCGCTTTCCGCCGGGGCGCTCGTGAAGCTTTTTCCCCATGTCGACTGCTTTGCCGTGCTGGAGCCGCTCGACGAAACGCCGACGCGCTTGATCGTCTTCGACGCCCGGAGCGGTTACCGCAAAGCCGACGCCATGCTGCCGGAACGCCTCGAAGACGCCGTGAAGCGGGCGGCGGAAACGATCCGGCGGACGATGAAGCTCGCATCGCGGGAACGGATCACGATCGGCTTTTCATCGCTCCGCGACTCCGGCGTGCCGGTACGTTTCAACAAAATCAATGATTTTGCGGCCGCCTTCGAGCAACTGGCGGGCAAAGACGAAGCGGTGATCCTGCTCGAACGCGCCCGCCTCGGTTACGTCGTCGGAGAGCGGGCGTTGTCGGAAACCGCCTTCCCGCTGGCGCCGTCGGCGAAATTGATCCGCCTCGAATTCACGCCGGGCCCCCGCCCCGAAATCGTCCATTGCACAGTCAGGATCACCAACAGCGAAGGAGCGGTACTGTCGAAACAGGAATTTAAAGACGTCTTTTCCGACCTCCCCCAAAGCAGCGGTGAGGTGTTCCGCGCCGTCAAACAATACACCGTCCAATCACCCGCGCCGGTCGAAGTCCGGGGGTATTCCAACAGCGTGGAGGAAGCGGCCCGCTTTTTCGCGGAATTCAAAGCCGCCGGAAATGGCAAAGACGCGGAAGCCAAATTGATGGCCGCCCGGGCCCTCGCGCCGCAGAACCGCGAGTACATCAATGCCGAGATATTCCTTAAATTCGGCAAGATTTCCCGAATCCGTAAATCGCCTGAACGCCTGGCCGCCTGGCGCGAAGCGCTTGATTGCGCGAAACGGCTCGATCTTGCGCCCTCACTTCCCGCTGTTCCGAGTACCGAAATCATTTACGATTACCGGTGGTATGAGCTCAACAGCAACGAATGGCGCAAATCGCTGCCTTCCGGCGAAAGGGAAGAGGCGGAGAAAATCGCATCCGAATACCGGACGCTTCTCGACGAGGCTTTCCGGAAAAAGGACCGACCGAAACACTTTTCCGATTACTGGGCGCTGTATTATCATATGCAGCTCATCCAGAGCATCTACGGCAATCCCATCCTCCATCTGTCGCAGGAAAGCTACCGAAAATCATCCGCCGTCGAGATTGAATTGCTGTTCGACGCCATCGAGACTTACATCAATGCATCTCCCGAAACAAGATCGCAGGACTTCAATCTCTACGAGGGCGTGTTTCGTTATTTAAACAACGACAACCGCTGGAAATTCGACCAGGAAAGCTTCCTGCGCTATATCGAGCGCGCCGAACGCTCCCCCGCGCTGCCGCTCCAGTCGCTCGCCATACAATGGCGCTTCCTGAAGGAACTGCGCGAAGCCGACGACGATGACAGGACAGAGGATTTCGACGGGATCGTCAAAAACTATTACGCGCGCTGTATGGCCTTGTACGGCAAACACCTGCAACCATTATCCAGCCCCCGCTACCTCAAGCTGAAAACAATATCCGACCGGGAGCTCGGACAGCTGTTCCAGAAACATCGGCCGCCGCCGGAAAAAAAGCGTTAACCCAAAAAAAAGAGAACCGCATGAAAACAATACTTTTATCGACCTTGCTCCTGACCGCCGCCGGTCTCTTCGCCGAAGTTGCCGCCACGGCGACGGCTTTTCCGCCTCCCCGGAGCATCACCCTTGCCCCCGCTGCCGACCAACGCGTCGTCGTCCTCCCCGCAACCATGAACCAACTGCCCTCCCACGAAACGGTCATGAAAACCCCTGACGCCGATCTGGAAAAGCTGATTCCGGAGATACACCGGAATATGGCTCAATATCTGCTTTTCGGGCGGGAGCTTCATTCACGCATGCTCATCCTCACTTCCGTGCGGCCGGACAGTTTCGACACCGGAAGGCAGCGGGCGGCAAGTTCGCTCGTGACCCATTTCAACAGCCAGGTAGGGCTGAGCAAAGTCTTCCAACTTCCGGACGGCATGAAATTTCATTCGTCGATCATGCGCGGCGACAATATTTATTTTACGGCCCATGAAGAGAAGAGGCCGCAATCTTCTCCCGCCGCCGGAGACACGGCTCTTTTTCTGTACCGGCTGGACTTCGACGCCAGAAGGGTTGAAGTGATCGCAAAAACCATGGTCTCCAGTCGCCTGCGGGGCCGGCAGTACGATTACTCGCTCGACGTTAACGGCCGGTACGCCGCCTGGGCGGCGGTGCGGAACCGAAATGCGACCGAACCGTACCGGGACGTTCTGATTTTCGATCTCACACAAGGCGACACGGTGGCCGCGGCGGATTTTCCGATGAAGGAAATCCGTTCGGTTGCCGTTCTGGGAGATTTTGTCTACCTCCTGCTGGACAATCCCGCAATCAGGCGTCAGATGCTGATCCGCTGCTCCCCCGACGGCAGCGACCGGAAGGTGCTCTTCAATACGGCCCGCGAGGAAGCGCAAAACTGGTTCGATACCGGCCGGTACCGGGAAGGCTCGCTGTATTCCAATCCGGCCCGCGGCACGCTGCTGCTGCGGCGAGGCTCCGCTTTTTACGAAATCAACCCCGAGACGATGGAAAGCGTCACCCTCGCGGAAAATTTCGGCAGGGAATGGAGCTTTGACGGCAAAACGCTTTATCTGGGCGGCGTTCTACGCCTTTACGACCTGGCGACCGGCGTTTGCTCCGGAAAGGTACTCGTCAAAGATGGCGGCCGCTTCAGCCCCAACGAAAACCCGGAAAGCTTTGAAATCATCTGGCAGGGCGCCGCTCCCTGGTTCGGAGCGTGCGTGGCGCTGCAGGGCAACAACCTGATGTCCGGCAACGGGGGAGGCCTCCTGGTCAATCTGCTGGAGCCGGACAAGTCGCCGCCGCTGCTGATTCCGCAGCACAGCCACAGACCGGCCGCGGTTTATCCCCATTCGGACAAAATTTCATTCTGGGCCGTGCAAGGGGACGGCACGATTTATCTGGCAACCCCAAAAGATTGAAAAATATGAAAACGCTCCTATCCATCCTCGCCCTGCTGGCAGCCACCGCCCTGCCCGGTGCGCCGGAAATACCGAAACTGGCAATCGTCGGCGAGAAAAATTGTTCGGAATTGCTGCATGTGGAACTCGGCAACGCCGCCGGATTCGAACTCTATGAACGCGATCAGATCCGCCCGGTGCTCGCGGAACTGCAATTGAAACCGGTATCGGCCGCCGAGCTGATGAAACGCTTTCCGCATGTCGACTGCTTTGCCGTACTGGAACCGCTCGACAGGACGCCGGAACGGCTGATCGTTTTCGACGCCCGGAGCGGCTACCGCAAGGCTGACGTCGTTTTGCCCCCTGCCCTCGAAGACGCGGTGAAGCGGGCGGCGGAAACGATCACCCGGACGATGAAACTATCATCGCTGGAGCGGGTCGCAATCGGCATTTCATCGCTCCGCGACTCCGGCGTGCCGGAGCGTTTCAACCGGATCAGCGACTTTGCCGCCGTATTTGAACAACTGGCGATCGAAGACGAATCAATCATCCTGCTGGAACGCTCCCGCCTCGGCTACGTCGCCCAAGAGCGCGAAATAACGGAGACGGCCTTCCCGCTGGCGCCGTCGTCGAAACTGGTCCGCATGGAATTCACGCCGGGCAACCAGCCCGAAATCGTCCATTGCACGGTCCGGATCACCGACAACACGGGAAAGGTTTTGTCGAAAGCGGAGTTCAGCAACGTCTTTGCCGACATCCCGGGAAGCGGCGGCGAGGTCTTTCGGGCGGTTAAAGGATTCACAGTCCAGTCGTCCGCTCCGTTCAAGACCGAGGCACATGCAAACCGCGTGGAGGAAGCAGCCCGATTCTTCGCGGAATTCAAAAATGCGCATGACCCCGTCGAAGCGGAATCCAAGTTGATGGCCGCCCGGGCCCTCGCACCGCAGAACCGCGACTACATCAATGCGGAAATTCTGCTCCGCTTCAAATCGATCGACCCGATCCAAGACTCGACTCGACGACTCGACGCCTGGCGCGAAGCGATCGATTGCGCGAAGCGGCTCGATCTTGCGCCATGCCTCGAGCCGTGCCTGTCGCTGATGTCGAGGACCAATATCATCCACAATTTTCAGTGGAATGCAGTGAAAACCCCGGACCGGCGCGCCTCTTTGCCGCCGAACGAGGAGAAAGAGGCGGAAAAGATCGCGGCGGAATACCGGACGCTTCTCGACGATGCGTTCCGGGGAAGCCCTCAAACGCAAACCTTCCGCGATTACACGGCACTGAACCGTCTGTTGTCGACCATCCATGGCATATACGGCAATCCCGCCTTGCATTTATCACAGGAGAGCTACCGGAAATCATCGGCCGTCGAGCTCGGATTGCTGTTCGACGTGATTGAGTCTCACATCAAAGCGGACCCGAAAATAGGAACGGAAGGCGTCGATCTCAATGGATACGCGTTTCGCTTTTTGAGCAATGACGACCGCTGGCAGTATCATCCGGAAGGCTTTTATGACTTCATCGAACGCGCCGCTCAGTCTCCGGCCGCCACGATCCGTCTGGCGGGGCTTCATTGGCAACTGCTGAAGGACCTGCACGAAGCCGACGCCAAAGGCACCCGGAATTTCGACGCCATCGCCCGTGATTTCGAAGAGCGCGTCGCGGCTTTCCCCGTCAGGAATTACGAATACCCTAAACTTTACCAGGTCAGACTGAAAACCATCAAACCCCGGGACCTCGAGTCGCTGTTCGCAAAGTACCGGCAACGCCGTGTCCCGGCCCCAGACCTCCGCCGATTCCCCGGCGCCCCATCCTCCGCCGGTCCGTCCTCCTCCGCCCCGGTGAAGCGTGCGCCGAGCCGCCCCGCCCCATCAACCGCGCCTTAATGGCTTGCAGGAGAAGCAAGTCCTCACGCGAGAGCGGCCTGGAAAGACAAAAAAGATAACAAAAAAGACGCAGTCGAAATCAATCCAATCTTAATTACGCTCCCGCCTCGCGATTGTCGCCGCCCATCGACGTCTTTGAGTCATTTCAGTCCTTTTCCCCGCGCCGAAAGAGTGAAGCGACCGGCGCGTTATCCCGAGGCCGACGTTCGGCCCCAAAAAAACGGAGGCATGCAGCGCCTCCGGAATTCCAGCAACCTGGGCCACACGGCGCTTGCGCCGCGCCTGAGCGAAGCGAAAGGCAACCACACACAAAACGCCAGGAGGCGCGACGGCGGGCAACGCCCGACGGCAGCAAAGCGAATGACTTCGTTATTTTTTGAGCGGACAATTTATTGTCCGAACAAAAAAAACGGAGGCATGCAGCGCCTCCGGAATTCCAGCAACCTGGGCCACACGGCGCTTGCGCCGCGCCTGAGCGAAGC
>JAVBUI010000196.1:0-4163 GCA_031555495.1 Victivallaceae bacterium
CGGAGGCCGCGACCATGCCCATCACGTCCGGCTCATTCTTGCCGTCGGCGCTCAGGAGCAGGATCTGCACCTGGACTTCGTCGAAGAAACCCTTGGGGAACAAGGGACGAAGCGGCCGGTCGGTGACGCGGCAGGTCAGGATTTCCTTTTCGCTCGGACGGCCTTCGCGTTTGATGTAGCCGCCGGGGAATTTGCCCGCGGCGCTGTATTTTTCGCGATAGTCGACCTGGAGGGCCAGGAAGTCGGTGCCGGGCCGGGCCGGGCCGGTACAGGCGGCGGCGAGGACGATGGTGTCACCGAGGCGGACGAGGCAGGAACCGGCGGCGAGATTGGCCATTTTGCCGGTGGAGATTTCCATGGTCTTGTCGCCGACCTGGAAGTTTACTTTGTGTTCAGCCATGATAGATGTCTTTCTTTGATTTGAGCCGGATTGTAAAATTTTTGAACCGGCTCTGTTATTTCGATCATCTTCCGGCCGGGTTCACACATTTTGCGGAATCGCGGTGGCAATCCCCGGAGTTTTTCAGGGACTGGCAGCGTCCGAATTCCACGTTCCGAACCGGAAAACAATCACTCAATCCGATAATATACAGCAGTTTCGGTTGAATGCAATGAATATTGGTGTTTTTTTGCTCTTTTCAGGCGACAAAAATGTACACAGGACTTGAAAATCAGACTATCGGAGATATTTTCTATAAAAAAATGGAGATTGCCGCATATGATGAAACGTCTTGCCGGTACGTCGGCACGGTTGGCCGAACGGTATTCGGTATGGATTCTGCTGCTGTTCGGGCTCGGGATGAGTTTCCTGCCGATGTGGCTTTCGTTTCTGAAAATGGTCCCCGGCGACCGGGGAGACGGGCGGCTGAATCTTTATTTCCTCGAACACAGCTATCAATGGCTGAGGGGGGCCCCGCTTCATTGCGGCTACTGGAACGCGCCCTTTTTCTTCCCGGTGGAGAATACGATGGCCTTCTCCGACGTCCTGCTCGGCATTGCGCCGCTCTACTGGCTCGGGCGCATGGCCGGGATGGGCGAATTTACCGCGTTGCAGTGGCTTTACGTCGCGCTTTCGGTGCTCAATTTCGTCGCGATGTACTGGCTGCTGCGGAAAATCGGCAAATTCAGTCCGGCCGGGGCGGCGCTGGGGGCGATGCTTTTCGCCTTTTCACCGCCGCGCAACTATGCGATGGGGCATATCCAGACGCTCGGGACGTTCTATATTCCGCTCTTGGCCGGTTGTCTCGTTTCGAGCTTCCGGGAAGAGACGCGGGGAAAAAGCGCGGCGTGGCTCGCCGGGGCGGCGCTCTGCGGCGTCGGGCTTTTTTATGCCGGATTCTACATTTTCTTCTTTACCGTATTGGGCGGCGGGTTTTTCGTGCTCGCCATGTTTTTCCTGAGAGAGTGCCGGGAGAAGCTTTGGGAGTATCTCAAGCGGAATTGGCCCGCGCTCCTCGGCGGCGCGGTGATCGCCGCGCTGCTGATCCTGCCCGGCGTCCGGCATTACCGGATGGCGGCGGAGGCGTTTGCCGCCGACCGGCCGTTTGCGGCGATTGAATTTCCGGGTGTGGCGACCTACCTCAACACCGCCGGGATTTTTTACAAGGCGGCACTGCCCGGCTTCATGGCCAAAACCGTCAATGCTAGAATGGGCATCGGCATCATTACCTTGCTGGTCTGTTTTTACGGCATGTATAAAATGGGGAAAAAATCGGGGTATCTCGCCGCGCTCGGCATCGCGGGCGCGGCGCTCCTGATCGTTTCCCTCGTGCCGCCGCTCTGGCGGGTGATTTTTGAAACGGTGCCGGGGGCTCAGGCGGTCCGGGTGGTGCCGCGCGCGATTTTGTTTCTGCTGCTGGTTTACGCGTTTGCGATGGCCTGGATTTTCGACGCGGTTCCGCGAAAATTCCAGCTTCTGATCGTTCTCGCGCTGCTGTTTGAATTCGCCGGAGTCGGCTACATCAAGTGGGATCAGAGGGCGGAAAAGGCCCGGATGCGGGAATTGAGCGCATTCGTCGAGCCGAACAAGAGGCCGCTGCTGCTGATCGACGACAAAGAGAAAACGCCTTACCATACCGACCTCGACGCGATGTGGCTCGGGTTGAAAACCGGCCGTCCGGCGGTCAACGGCTACAGCGGCAACCAGCCGCCGGGTTATTCCGAACGGCGCAAGGGCGTTGGGTTGGAATCGGACATCGAAGTGATTTTACTTCGTTGACAGCGCGTAAAGCGCGATGGCTCCAAACATCATCGCCGCCGCAATGCCGCGGCGGATCCAGACGATGCGCGGGACTTTGGTCTCAAGGTGCGCGTGCCCGAGGTGGGCGAGCAGCACTCCCGCCGCCAGCGAGATCGGGCCGCGAAGCGCCTGAACCACGTTGCCGAACGCCGCTCCGAGATAGCCGAAGCAGACGAAGAAACTCAGAATCCCGAGGCCCCAGCAGCAGGCGTAGCCCGCGGCGTCGCGGACGGTTTTCCACCGGAGCCGGAAATAAATTGCGCCGGGAATCATCACCGCGGCCACCAGGAGGTTATTGAGGTTGGTCGCGATCAACGCGGCGTGGACGGTGTTTTCGAGGCCGATCGAGACCACCAGGAAGCGGACGCCGATATCGCTCCAGGCGTAGAACGTCACCGCGAGGAGCACGCAGCCGAGGCCGTCGAGCTCGAATTTGCCGCCTTCGCGGTAATTGATCAGCGCCGCCGCCGGAAGCGTGAGCGCCAACGCCAGCATCTGGCCGAAATTGAAGCTGGAGCCGTAAAAGAGAAACAGGAAAACCGGTACCAGGACCACCTTGAGCCCCATCAGCGACGCAATCCTGGACGACTCGATCCGGCGCAGCGCCTGAAAGAAGAAAACCTGCCCGATGATGAAGCAGAGCGAGCAAAGCAGCAATGGCGCGATCATTCCCCGGTGCAGCACCGCGAACGGGGTGGTCAGCGGAAACAGAACCAGCGACACCGCGCCGAGGATCAGCTGCGACGCAATCAGCAGCGTCGCCGGGTTGCCGTGGCGGGCGAGGAAATGGCGTGAAAAAAAATAGGCCGCCGCCTGGAAGCAGGCGGTGACGACGCCGAACAGGATGCCGGTGAACATGGATTTCCTCTTTTCGCGGTTGAATGATCCTGCTAAGATACACCCATTTGGGCACTTTCGCAAGTTTAAGCTGGAAAAAACGGCTGCGAGGTGCTACATTTTGACGACAACAACAGAGGTATCATGAAAATCATTCATTTTTCCGATCCGCACGCCGGAGGCCCGGCGGAGGATTGGCTTGCTTATATCGACAAACGCTGGGTCGGGGTGTTCAATTACCGGTTCCGGCGGCGGTTCCGGCATGACATGGCGAAGCTGGAACTGGCGGTGCAATACATTCTCGACGCCCGACCGGACGTGGTCGTCTGTACCGGCGACCTCACGAGCACCGGCCAGCCGGGGGAGTTCGCCAAGGTGCGGCCGATTCTCGAGCCTCTGCGGAATTCGGGAATTCCGGTGATTTACACGCCGGGGAACCATGATTGCTACGTCAAGCGTCCGCAATGTGTCCGGGCGGTCGATGAAATGATTGAATTTCTGACCAACGGCGAGGACCGGATGAGCGATTTTCCGAAAGTCCGTTCGATCGGCGGCTGCGATTTTCTGGTGGTCAACACGGGGCGGCCGTCCAATCTTTTGTGTTCGTGGGGATTTATGACTGCCGGGGATCAGGCATTCATTGCCGAGGCGTGCCGGGGGCCGCATGAAAGGCCGAGGATATTGGTGAATCATTACCCGATTTTTGAAGATCACCCGATTTTGCGGACCCGGCACCGGTTGTTCGGGGAGAAGGCGGTGAGGGAGTTGATCGAGGCGGGGGTGCTGGACCTTTCGCTCTGCGGGCACGTGCATTCGCCGTACCGCCGGGTCGACGGGACGGGGCGCGGTGAAAATTGCGCGGGCTCGGTGACCCGCAACGGGTCGATGGTGGAGATTGAGTACGAGCCGGCGGAGGACGTGTTCCGCTACCGGACGGTGGAGCTCGGCGTGCCGCAGACCAAGTAGGAGCGGAGCGCACCCGCGCGGCGCGGCGGGTCCAGGGCCATGCGGCCCTGGCGCCGAGTCAAGAGGGCGCGGAGCCCTCTTGCGGAGTGTGAGGCGGAGCCTCGCGGTCGCCGGGCGAAGC